>ONBJ01000033.1 GCA_900316025.1 uncultured Eubacteriales bacterium | reverse complement strand
TTCTCCTCTCAATCTTATTGATACCATTATACCTCAATCATTCTCGATAGGAAAGTATGAAATTGATTTTTTGCTAAATGTTTTTAGTCGAGAGTATAAGAGGTTGCAAGTACAGGAAAATATTATCAGAATGATGACGGCATTATGGACGTAAATATGACAGAAAAGTCATGGTCAGAGATTGAAATTGCCGAATTACCTCATACTGAAAGTGAAACAGTCATTGAAAATAAAGTAGAACCTACTTTACGGTTCTTATGATGAAATTGTTTATTGCAGCGTATGCGGAGGGGAATTAAGCAGAACACATTATGTATATGCTTACGGTTACGTAAAACTTGCAGACGGCACAACGTTATATATTGACCTTACAGCAACAACATACGACAGCATACAGCAGAATAATTTGATAATTGCTTGATATATGGTTACAGAGTTTCGGCAAAGGGGTGACATAAAATGAACAGGAAATATATTCCCGCATATATGGAAATCGTTGAATTTGAAACAGAAGATGTTATTAAAACAAGCGGTGCCAGCAATGACGAAGGCGGCGATGACGGCGATGGCGATTTCTTCTGATTTCGACTGACTGAAAACCATCTTAAATAATTAACCATACGGCAAATTGCTTATAAAGCGATTCGCCGTATGACTTTTTCAGGATTGGTTTAATGGTTATTTTAACGAGCAGTACACAAATAATTATTCAAATAATGTAAATTTTTGAAGAAAATTGATTTCTGTGATTATATAGTTTATATATTGTATTTTAGAAAATATTATGTTAAAATTACCATCAGATAAAGATTTTCGCTTGACAAAAGGAATACAATGAACTACACTTTAACCAATAAACAAAAGTTATATTTTTTTGATAAGGTGTTTATTAAGCTACGGACACAAAGGGAAGTTGTTTCTGTAGCTTTTTAATTTAAATTTAAATTTTAATTTTAAGGAGAAGTTTTTATGACGAAAAAACTCAGGCGACCGATTAGTCTTTTACTCGTTGTGATGATGGTCGTGGGCTTGTTCACAGCCATACCGATTACAGCGGGTGCAACAGAAGTGGGCAGCGTCACATGGAAGAACTGGGACGGCACTGTGCTTGAAACAGATGAAAATGTAGCCGAAGGCACAATCCCCACTTATGACGGTGTAACCCCGACAAAACCCGATGTAGAAAAGTTTTCCTACACCTTTGTGGGCTGGGATATGATTTTATCTTTGGCTTGCTGCCTTTGAGTGCCCACATGGCTGTTATGTTTGTTTGTACAGTATAATGAACTTCATCCTGAAATACAAGTATTACATCGGGCATTTTTTCTATGTCATCTGTTTTTTTATATTCTTCTCTTGCTTCTTCGTTTTGTTCGCTTTCTGACGGAAATATTTGCGGACGTATTCTTGAAAAACCGAGTTCATGAAACAGCCTCTGGCATTGCCTTACTTTTAAATCTATATCGTATTTTTTCTTTATATAATCCGATAATATCACACCGTCCCATTTGTAGTATCCTTGTTCTTCAGCAGGTTTGGATAAAATCCCTTTCAATTCTTCCTTTTGCTCTGCCGATAATCTTGAGGATTTACCTTTATGCTTTTTGTTTCTTAACGACTCAAAGCCTTTTTCATCAATGTCCTTTACCCATCTTGACAGGGCTCTTCGGGGAACTCCTTATTTCGTCTGCTTTTATTTTTCTTTCAAGCATTAAATTTACAAGCGTTACTTTCCAAACATATTTTTTATCTTTATCTTCTTTTACTATCCGTTTAATCTCTTTTAATAGTTCTTCAGGGGCATTTATAAATTTTCTTTTGTTCATTTGATATACACATCTTTGGGAATATTATATCACTTCTTTCTCTTTTTGTTAATGGGTTGTTTTCTCAGACGTTTACTATACTATTGTTATGGCTTCTGATACACTGTAATAATATACATCATATTCTTTGGTAATCTCTACTTCTTCAAAGTATTCTGTTATTCCGTTATTTTTCATAAACCTTATTATATCATACTTTCTCTATTTTTCAAAATTGATTTCCGTGCAGGCTCTTAGGCTTACTTCAGATTCCACCTCACGATGGACACCCTTGCCCTCAGATAACACTTCCTACTGCCAAGCGTTTAGCGGACTTTCACCGCCAAGTTACTGCCCATTTCGGACAAACGAAAAACCGCCTTTGATGCTTTTTTATCAAAGGCGGTTTAAAATGGCGTCCTCGGCGGGATTCGAACCCACGGCCTTCCGCTTAGGAGGCGGACGCTCTATCCGGCTGAGCTACGAAGACGTGTATTTAATTTACGATTATTCTACCACATTACCAAACACTTTAGGGCGAAAAGTGTTTGGTGGAACATTTTCTTAGGAGACGAACGCTCTATCCTGCTGAACTACGAAGACAAACGCTGCTAATCGGACTTCAAAATCACTTTCTGTATTATAGATTATACAGACTGATTTGTCAATAAGTTGATGTCAGATTTTATTTTTTAACGAAATTTGTTTCTATTTCTGAAAATGAACTTCTTTTAGATTATTAAGGATAAAAAGCGACAAAACAACTTTTCTTTAAATAAACAATGTGTTATAATCAGAAAAATAACATTTTTCAGGAGGGTAATTTTATGATATTGCATGATGTCACCAAGGAAATAACTTCTGCACCTGTATATGAAGGTGACCCTGTTACAGATTTTCAATGGGTTATGAGGATAGACTGCGGTGACGAATATAACCTTTCAAAAATAAAATTCTGCAATCATTCGGGTACGCATATTGATACGCCAAATCACTTTGATGACAGAGGAAAAACTATAACCGATTATCCCGCAGAAAGATTTTACGGAGAATGCAGTGTTGTTACGGTAAAAGGTGTTCTTACAGGCGAAGATATGGAAAGAATACTTCCACGCTGCCGTAAGAAGGTTCTTTTCAGGGGAGAAGAAAAAGGTATACTTTCACTGAGTGCTGTTTTTGTTTTGTCAGATTACGGTGTGGAGCTTGTAGGAACTGAGGGAGTATCCATAGGCTATGAAGAACAGGAGCAGAGAGTACACAGAGAGCTTGCATACAGGGATATTCTTGTAATTGAAAATCTGGATTTGGCAAATATTAAAGACGGAAGCTATACACTTGCCGCATTTCCGCTGAAAATAGAAGGTGCTGAAGCAGCTCCTGTAAGAGCCGTTCTTTTGGAAAGACAGCTCGGATTATAAGAATTTTCAAGATTTTATCATAGTATCATAGGAAGTGGCAGCTTTGAAAAACATAAAAATTATGATTAAGTTTTTGATTTTGACTTTTTTGATAATATTTGCAGCAGTTTTTATGAGCGGCTGCGGTGATACAGAGGCTAAAGTCGAAAACTTTATGAAAATAGCAGATGATTTTGTAGGTGAACGTATTGTTACTATTGATTTCGGAAAAGATTTTGCAAAGGAAAAGGATAAGCAGAAAATCATTGAAAATGTGATTAAAGAGGATTGTCCTCCTGTTATGTCATGCAGAAGTGAGGTTCTGGAAGGACATTACAGGTGTATTTTTGTTGTTTCGTTCAGTTCTGTTGAGGATTACAAAATCAAGGTTGCAAGTATTATAGGAAATCAGATAGCTGTTGCCTTTGGTTATACAGACAGCGTACTTGCAAAGGGAACATATTACAAGGAGGATTATGACGGTATAGAGCTTGTGAGCTGGCTGGCTGACAGTCTTTATCAGAAGGGGTATAATGATATTGCACTCAGATTTAATCCCAATTCGAATATAGTCAAGTATAACGGTGAAATTCTGAACAGCAAAAGTTCGGTGCTTGATACTTCTACAGTAAAAGGAGAAAACGTTCACGGTATTACCATAGATACGGTAAATCATAAAAACGGCTCGTATGACAGAACAATGATTTTATCCGTTTCATCTTCATCTTATAATAAGCTTGGAGCTTCGCTTAAAAATCTTATGGAATCCAGAACCGGAGAAGATGCGAAGAAAAAGGTTTGGTCGGAGAGCAACGGTTATATGAATTTTACCGTAAAATACGAGAATATAGATATTGACCGTATGGAAGAATATACAAGACTTTTTCTCGACAACAGGAATGCAAGTATTTATTACGGTGACCAGAATCAAAGCAGTACACCTTTGGCTGAGCAGTTTGTATTTGAGGAAAAAATAAATGTTATGAGTATGGTTTCCGATAATGCAGATAAAAATGTAGAGGTAAGCTATAACTATACGCTTCCCGAAGAAACAACTCACGGACAGGGAGTTGAGCTTAGCGGCGGAGAATGGAAAACTTCAGGCAACTGGGCTAAAAATACCTACAGTATAAAGGATAGCAGCGGAGTATATGATATAAGAATTCCTGACGGTATGCAGTATACGATAAAAGGCATCAATATTACGCTTACGTCACTTGAAAATGACATATTTAAACGTGAGGTTGATTTAATTTATGACAGAAATACAGGCGAAAAGGGCGTAAATTATGCTTACAGATTTCTTACGGGCAAGGGTATTACAGCTTCAAGGGAATCTACGCAAGAAGGAATTATATGCCGTATAACCCAAAGGGGAAGCTCTTCCGAAATAAACAATGCTGTAAGCTCGGTTTTCGGGAGTGGAAATTACTTTGAGTGCAGTCGTCATACCAATAATCTTTCGGTTGTTACCGATATAAAAGTGGCGGATAATGTAAATATCAATCATATGCTAACAGGAGCTAATACAAATATACCGATAAATTATACGGTAAAGAGCGAAAGCACGGAATATATAACCGATGCAAAGACTTTAAATAATGATGATAACACGGCGATAAAAACAAAAAGACAGTCTGATGACAGTTACTGTGCATTGATAGAAAACGGCAGCTTCAGAGTGGATTATGAGGCTACAGTACCGTTTATAAACGGAATATTTATGTATATAGCTATGTCAGGTGCTGTTCTTATTATATTCACTCTGGTAATAATTTTTCTTTTGAGGTATAACAGACGTATGGACAGAAAGGAAATCATAACTGTCATAAGTGAAAAGTCCTCGAAAGAAAACCTTGAAAATACTGCTCTGATTGAAGAGAAAATATATTCCGATGACGATGATTTGTGATGATATAAAAAGAACTTTGCGGCTTAGCTGAGGGCAGGCGATTTCAGTTGTAAAAATACAAGTATTTTTACATAATAAAAGTGACTTTGTCACTTTTATTCCGGATTTCAGCCAAAGGCTGAAATCCGCTGAAATCGCCGAAAGTTAAGCCGCAGGTTACGCTTATGGTCGGAAAAATTTTCAGAAAAGGAGAAAATACATTATGTATAAGTACGCAATATTTGACCTTGACGGAACTCTGGCAAATACTCTTGAAGATTTAGCCAATGCTATGAATTATGCACTGAGCGTGGAAGGTATGGATACACACCCGAAAGATGCTTACAGAAATATGGTAGGTTCGGGGATAATTAATTTTATAAAGAAAGCGTCAAATCAAGATAGCTCTGATATAATACTTTCAATAAAAAAACATTTTGAGCAATATTACGGTGAGCATTTCAAGGATACAACCTGCGAATATGAGGGAACAGGAAAAATGCTGAAAAATCTTAAGGAAAGAGGAGTAGCAACAGCAGTACTTTCAAACAAGCCCGATGCTTTTGTCGGTGATATTTTAAGCTCACTGTATCCCGATATTGTTTTTGAAGCAAAATGGGGAAAGAAAGAAGAGTTTCCGGTAAAGCCGAATCCCGAATCGCTTTTTGCAATTATGGAAGAAATAGGTGCTGATAAGGAAAGCACTGTTTATATAGGTGACAGTGATGTTGATGTTTTTACTGCAAAAAACGGCGGAATTGATTTTATAGGCTGTTCGTGGGGGTTCAGAGGAGAGCAGGAGCTTTGCAGTGCAGGAGCTGAGCTTATTGCACACAGCAATTCCGAGCTTGAAAGGCTTATAATCGGAGAGTAACTGCATTATGAATAATATTAACTATCAGAAATGGCTTGACAAAAAAACAGATGAAATAAGTAAATCGGGGATAATACCGACTTTGCTGCTGCATAGCTGCTGTGCTCCGTGCAGCAGCTATGTGATAGAATATCTTTCTCCGTATTTCAGTATAACGGTTTATTACTATAATCCAAATATTTCACCGAGAGAGGAATATCTGCACAGGGCAGAAGAACAGAAAAGACTTATAGAGAGTATGCCCGTAAAAAACAGTGTCAGATTTATTGAAGGCGATTATGCTTCCGATGAATTTTATAAATTGAGCAGAGGACTGGAGAACGCTCCCGAGGGAGGGGAGAGGTGCAGACAATGTTTTGAACTGCGTCTGAGAAAGACTGCGGAGCTTGCAGCGGCAGAAAGTTTTGATTATTTTACAACAACGCTCACAATAAGTCCGCTGAAAAATGCACAGCTTATAAATGAAACAGGAAAAGCTCTTGCAGAGAAATACGGTGTAGAGTATCTTTTCAGCGATTTCAAGAAAAAAGAGGGATATAAGCGTTCAATAGAGCTTTCGAGAGAATACGGACTTTACAGGCAGAACTACTGCGGCTGTATCTTTTCAAAAAAGGAAAACGTATAATATCTTAATTTGTTAAAAAGCAGTACGCCCTGTGACATTGAATGTCACAGGGCGTATCCATATGTTTTTCTGTATAGAGTTGTTTAATCAGACACCGTTAAGGTTGATTGTAAATCTGAAGGTTACTCGTCTTGAAGCCTTTTCATCTTCCTTACCGTTCTTGTCAACTATAAGCTCATCTGAGGAACGACCTACTGACTGGAGGAGTCCCGAAAGCTGTTTTCTCATATCCTTGTTCAGACCTGTATCAGTTGACAGGCAGTATTCCTTGACATTATCTGCTCTGCTCTGTGACAAGGTCTTGTTGTATTCATATGTTCCCGAGGAATCTGTATGACCTTCTACCAAAATCTTTGAAACGAAGCCCTTATAGTTCTCGCCGAGGATAACCGAAGAGTATGCCTTGAGGAACTTATTGAGGAATTTCTTACCATCTCCTGAAAGCGTTGAGCTGTCATAGCCGAACAGTATCGTTGAGTCGAGCATGATTTCACCGGATTCCTTATCTACCTTTACGTTTATATCGGCTTTCTTAAAGGCAGTCTGAAGGTCGGTGAGAAGGTTTGTACGTTTTTCAACGATTACGGCAATCTGCTGTTCATCGAGGTCAGCAAGTTTTTCAGCTTCCTTTTTGGTAACGCTGCTTCCGAGCAAAGCCTGATTGTGCATTGAATAGCTGTCGTTGTAGTTGTAGGTTTTTGAGCCGTCCGTAAGTATAAGACCGTCACCCTCACAGAAGAAGTAAGCGTACTGATAAGCTGTGCTTTGTCCGCCTGAATCCTTCCAGCCGAATGTAAACAGTCCGTTATCGGAAAATTCTCCGACAGCGTTGGTTATAACATCAGTTATAACATCAGTTTTCTTTGCTGTTATATTGAAGTGGTTTACCGCATCGGACAGATAAATTTCAAAACGCTGTATATTAGCAATACTTTCGGATTTTGCTGAAAGGTAGTTGTCAATCGAAAGCTCGTCATAATTTTCAGCAAGACCTCTTGCCGTAAGAGTTACCGACTTGTCACCTGATGATATGGTCAGATTAGGACTGTGGAACGAGAATGTATACTCAATCTTCTTATCGGAAAGGTCATAGTCAACCGAGTCGGTATCCTTGTTATATTTATAGCTTTTAAGCGGAGTAAACGTCAGTTTGTTTCCGACAACTGTATAAGAACCCATAACCTCTTCAACGTTGCGGCTCTCCGTCTGGAAGTACATACGCATCCAGTAATGGCTTGTTATACTGCTCAAATCGCTTGAAAGCGTACAGGGGCCGGCTTCTATTCTGAAAGGAATTTTTGTTACATCGTCCTCAGCCTTGCTGCATATATTGTCGGCAGACCAGTAATCCATATCATTGTGGTAGTCGGTAAGACTTTGAGAGTTGCACGGAAAACTGTAGCAGCCGTCTATAGCATAGCAGCCGTAAAACATCTGAGGAACATATTTCAGTTTTTTGAATATATCAGCCGCATTGAGTGTTGAAGATGCAGCAGGAACTTTTGCGTTTTCGATATTATTGTTGGCTACAATCTTTTTAACAGCCGTTCCGTTAGGGGAGTTGTAGCTGACAACAGAGCTTGCACCCGAACTGTTAGAGTTGCCGCCGCTGCCGCCTGTATCGCAGGAGGTTATACCTGCAGCGATACAGAACGTACAGAAAACGGCAAGGACTTTTTTAAGACCTGATTTCATATGTATATCGCCCTCTTCCTTTAATTAAGAAGTATTTTAGCACATTTTTTCAAATATTACAATAACTTTTGAATATATAAATCCGTTAATATTTAATATGTATAATTATTTTCTGCTTTTATCGGAAATGCTGTACTTTTCCAGCATATCGGGACGCAGCTTTTCCGTGCGTATGACAGACTGTTCTTCACGCCAGCTTTCCACATTGGCGTGATGTCCCGACAAAAGAACGGCAGGAACTTCCATATCACGCCATACAGCAGGCTTTGTATACTGGGGATATTCAAGCAGTCCGTTGTAGTGGCTTTCCTGAGTAAAGCATTCGTCATTTGAAAGTACACCGGGGAGCATTCTGCATATTGCGTCCGAAAGAACCATTGCAGGAAGCTCTCCGCCCGTAAGAACATAGTCGCCGACAGATATTTCCTCATCTACCAGCAAATCAAGCACACGCTGGTCTACTCCCTCATAATGACCGCACAATATACAGATATTTTCATATTCACAGGCTAATTCCTTTACACGGCTTTGATTAAGAACCTTTCCCGCAGGTGACATATATATAAGGTGAGGTTTAAATCCGAGTTCATCACACAAAGCCTCAAAGCAGAGTGCAATAGGCTCGCATTTCATAACCATACCCATTCCGCCGCCGTATGGAGTATCGTCAACCCGTCTGTGCTTGTCGAAAGCAAAGTCCCTTAGCTGATGGTACACTATCTCGACAGCTCCTTTCTTTACGGCTCTGCCTATTATGCTTTCGCTCAGTACAGCCTCGCACATTTCGGGAAAAAGAGTTATAATATCAATCCTCATCTTCAAAAATTCCTTTCAGGGGGCGGATAAGTATTTTTCCCTGTTCAACATCTATTTTTATTACAACCTCGTCAATAACGGGAATAAGATAGTCCTTGTTGTTTTCGTCCGTAATCTGATAGACATCATTCGCACCTGTTTTAAAAACATCGGTAATTTTCCCGTAAAGCTTTCCGCTGTCAATGTCGGAAACCTCTGCACCCATAAGATCCTGTATGAAGTAAGCACCCTCCTCGAGTTCGGCATCTTCTCTGTCCATATAGAGAATTTTTCCTCTGAGCTTGTCTGCTTCGTCTATAGTGTCAATACCTTTTACCTTGACTATAACTATGTTCTTATGCGGACGTGACTTTACCTCCAGAACCTTTCTGCCCTCGGAAAGATAAAGCTTTCTGAATTTGCAGAAGAACTGAGGTGTATCGCACCATGCTTCCGCACGAAGCTCGCCTTTTATTCCGTGAGTGCCGACTATCCTGCCAATTTCCAGATATTTTTTCACAGTATATCAACTCCCTTTTTCGATACCGTAATTTTAACACATACTGTCATAATTTTCAATAAATAAATAGGCAGTCTGTACATTATCTGCGTCAGGATAATACATAATATCAAAAAAATTTTTTATCCTATGGTAATATTGCACAAATTCAGTGCTGCTTATTAAAAAAATAATGATATTAAATCTAAACTTTACGTAACTTTCTTGACGGCTTTCTCAGTTGTGCTATAATATCAGTATCAGTTGGACACCATTTAAAATTTTATAAAAGTGCGAGGGATTTGTTATGTTTGTAAAAGAAGTAGAAGTTCAGAATCAGGTTGGTTTACATGCTCGCCCTGCTACATTCTTTATCCAGAAGGCCAATGAATACAGGTCAACAATATGGGTTGAAAAGGACGAGAGAAGAGTTAATGCAAAAAGCTTGCTGGGAGTTCTTTCGCTCGGTATAGTAGGCGGAACAGTAATAAAGATAAGAGCTGACGGCATCGATGAGAAGGCAGCTGTTGATAATCTTGTAAGTCTTATAGAGTCAGGATTTGCTGACTGATATTACTTAAATTTAAAATTAAATAAATGTTCAGACTGTTTTAAAGGTTTCCGCAAGGAAGCCTTTTTCTTTTCGGAAAATTCAGCGGCAGCCCTTTATGAAGTTTTTGATATCGTTATAAATCTCAGCTATTTTGAACTTATACTCGTATTGTTCTGAACTTTGGGTTATATAATATTCGTCCTCGGAAAGAACATCGGAAAGTGTTTTTCCCTCATTCTGTTTTTCAGCAGCGGAGAAGCACAGCGGGGGAAACATTACGCACCACCAGTTATGACCTTGACCTTTGCCTATGATTATACGCAAAGCCGTATAGTTTCCTGAGGGTAACGTAAAGCTTTCATATTTGCGTGTACCGAAATATACATTGTTTTCAAGCTTTCCGCTTACCCTGTAGTCATATCCCAGAGAATGAACATAGTCCTGTGCATCTGCCAGAATTTTGCTCATATTGGCTTTTACGATATGCTCGGCTTCCTGCTTGTTTTCGGCATTTTCAAAAAGTGAGCGTGAATTATACAGTATATAGTCCCTGAGCTGTATTTTCAGGTTCTGGTCTTGTTCACTGTCGGAATTTGCCAGTATATGAAGCCGTATTACGTGATTGGGAATATCTTCGCATTGAGTGTTGAAGAATATCTGTGTAAAGATAAATGATAAAAAAAGTGCCGTCAAAATTGCTTTGGATAAATGTTTCAAGACAGAAGCAGTCCTTTCTATGTACTTATAAAGCAATTATTGACGGTACACGTTTAATATATTCAGTTTAATAAGAATTATTTAGTACGGCGGCTGCGGTCTATCTGACTTTTGCCTTTCAGATGGTTTTTCAGCTTGTTTTTGATTTTGCAGTTGCAGGGCAGTCTGCCGTTTTTATAGTCAAATACAGCCTGAATGCCGTAAACAGAGAGCAGTGCAAGGATAAAGAGGGTACTGTATCTGTATCTCGGAGCGATTTCTTTTATAAGGTATATGCAGAAATATCCCATAAAATATATTGTAAGGAAGCTGCTGCTGTTTCTGAATTTTTTCATTTTGATTCCTACGATGGCAAGTATGGAAAAAAGCATATATATATAATGGTTTGCAAGTACCATTACATATGATATTCTGTGCCAGAGTGCGGAATCGGAAATCATACAGTGAGGTTCTTCGGGAGTTCCCCACATAATGGAAAGCTTTTTTGCGAAAAATATAAGTATATCAAAAAAGCTTCTGTCGGCGAATATCTCGTGCATAATGTCGCTGAACATTTTTTTCTGAGCTTCGCTGTCGAGTGTGTATACAATACCTATATATTTTTCACTGTATGCACCGTATGATTCGGGAGTAAGACCGCATACTATAAACCAGTAAGGACAGCGGTTCTTGATACCGTAGGGGTGTATGCCCGAAGCGGTTATTATCCAGTCTGTACCGCCTGTAACAACTTTATAGCCTATGAAGAATACAGCAAAGAATACAACGGATTTTATTATATATTTAAGTAAAGTTTTTTTATCGGACTGTGTAACGGTAACGAATATAAGGTAGCACGCAACCGCCAGAATTTCCACGATAGCCTCTGCACGGAAAAGATTGCTTATACCCGAGAATATTCCCGTAAGCAGACAGAAAAGAAGTTGTTTAGGATTTATTTTTTCGTCAAAGCTTTCGGTAAAGATGAATGAGAAGAAATAAATCGAAAGCATAAGGAACAATCCGCCTATAAGCTGATTGTACATTGTATCAATCTGAAAAAGAGCATTAGGCATCCAAGTGAACAGAGCTGTAACGGCAAGAGCGGCATTTTCGTTTTTTACCATTTTCTTAGATACGGCATAAAAAAGCATACAGGTAAGTATGCTGAATACCGCTCCCATAATATAGAGAGCCTTATAATTGCCGAATATTTTCAGTACGGCGGTTTCATACAGTACAAACGGTATCTGATATGCCCAACGCTGGAAATAATCAAGGCTTATCCACGAAAAATCGCCGTTTGCCGCCTGCTGTGCCGCATTGAAGCACAATAAAGCATCTGCTATGGCTGAATCCTCTATCAAAGAAGAATATACCAGCTTAACGGTAAAGCCGAGAAGTATGGCGATAATCATAAACACTTTGAAAAGGTGCGTATACCGTTCTTTTTTTGAAATAAAGCCTTCAGAAGTGGTATTCAGTTTTTTTACAAAGAAAACAGTCGCTGCAATAAACAATGCACAGATTATGGCAGTTCTTCTGCCTGCCAGAACAGACAGAATCAGCATAGAACCTGTCGCCACTGCAAAACAAAGGTATAGTATACTGTTAAAAATTTTCTGCAAGTCAAACACATTCCCTTAACTCAGAATTTCATAACCGTTTTATTATGAGAATTATTGAAAACGGAAATATCCATTTAGAATTATACAGTATAAACAGAAAAAAGCAAGTAATTTTAGTAAACAATTATAATTTTGGCTTTTTCAAGCAATAAGACTGATTTTAATTTATATTTTTTTGCAAAAATGACGTTTCCACGTCATTTTTATGAATTGAGTGTTTAAGGGTTTCACCCTTAAAAATCCTGACCAAAGGCTCCGCCTTTGGAAACCGCAAGCCTTTGAAAAGGCTTGACCTAAACTTTATGGTGTGTTTTTGTCAGAATTTTCAGAATTTATTGAAAAAATTTTTTATAAAGATTGACAAATGAAGGGAAATTGTGTTATTATATAAAACTGTCGGATAGCATTAATTTTTATATGAGTATATCTTAAAGTGATGTATATAATGTATAAAAGTAATCAATATCCGATAAAAGTTGTAAATATTTGTTACAGCTTTTATAAATTATAAAATTTGGGAAAGGAGGAAAAATATGCCTACATTTAACCAGTTGGTAAGAAAAGGTCGTCAGGTTACTGAAAAGAAAGCAAAAGCTCCTGCACTCCTGAAGGGCTGGAACTCAAAGAAAAGAGTAGCTATCGACCAGAGCTCACCTCAGAAAAGAGGCGTATGTACTGCTGTAAAGACTGCAACACCTAAAAAGCCTAACTCAGCTCTCAGAAAGATTGCCAGAGTAAGACTTTCAAACGGTATCGAGGTTACATCATATATCCCCGGTATAGGACACAATCTTCAGGAGCACAGCGTTGTTCTTATCCGTGGAGGAAGAGTTAAGGATATCCCTGGTGTACGTTACCACATAGTAAGAGGTACACTTGACGCACAGGGTGTTGCCAAGAGAATGCAGTCCCGTTCAAAGTACGGTGCAAAGCGTCCCAAGGCAGGAAAGTAATCTTAAATATTTTTTACCATAGGAAAAACTTAAATATCAAGACAACTAATTACAGTACAATACAGATGTGCTTTTATATAGATAGAATTGCCTCTGTATTGGCAAAACGGAAGGTTGTCACTTTCGAGTACCTATGATCTCAAAATTTGTGAAGGAGGGAAGTAAAATGCCAAGAAGAGGTTCAGTTGCAAAACGTGACGTTTTGCCGGACCCGTTGTACAATTCAAAGCTGGTTACACGTCTTATCAACAACATAATGTATGATGGCAAGAAGGGTGTAGCACAGAAGATTGTATACGGAGCATTCGACATCATCAGAGAAAAGACAGGAAATGATCCGCTGGAGGCTTTTGAGCAGGCAATGGAAAACGTAATGCCTGTACTTGAAGTAAAGGCACGCCGTGTCGGCGGTGCGACATATCAGGTACCTATGGAGGTTCGTCCTGAAAGAAGACAGACACTCGGCTTGCGTTGGCTGTCTAACTACTCAAGACTTCGTTCAGAGAGAACAATGAAGGAAAGACTTGCAGGAGAAATCATGGACGCAATCAACGGTGTAGGCGGAGCTGCCAAGAAGCGTGACGAAACACACAGAATGGCAGAGGCCAACAAGGCTTTCGCACATTACAGATGGTAATAATTTAAGGAGGCTACTATGGCTAGAAAGGTATCTCTTGAACAGACAAGAAACATCGGTATTATGGCTCACATAGATGCCGGTAAGACTACCACAACCGAGCGTATACTGTTCTACACAGGTATAAACCATAAGATAGGCGAAACTCACGAGGGCGGAGCTACTATGGACTGGATGGAGCAGGAAAAAGAGAGAGGTATTACAATTACATCTGCCGCTACTACATGCTTCTGGAAAGACAGACAGGATAAGCAAGTAAGAATTAACATCATCGACACTCCGGGACACGTTGACTTTACAGTTGAGGTTGAGCGTTCGCTGAGAGTTCTTGACGGTTCGGTAACCGTACTTTGTGCAAAGGGCGGCGTAGAGCCTCAGTCTGAAACGGTTTGGCGACAGGCTGACAACTACAAGGTTCCCAGAATGGTTTATGTAAATAAGATGGACATTATGGGTGCTGACTTCTACAGAGTTGTTCAGATGATGAAGGACAGACTTAAATGTAATGCTGTTCCCATTCAGCTTCCTATCGGAGCTGAGGACGACTTCAGAGGTATTATAGACCTTATAAAAATGAAGGCTGAGGTTTATTATGATGACCTCGGAAAAGATATAAGGGAAGAAGAAATTCCCGAAGATATGCAGGAACTTGCAGAGAAGTATCACGACGAGCTTATCGAGAAGGTTGCCGAGCTTAACGATGACCTTATGGAGAAGTATTTCGGCGGTGAAGAAATTTCCGATGAGGAAATCAGAGCACAGATACGTAAGTCTACAATAGCAAACGAGATGGTTCCCGTAACCTGCGGTACATCATACCGTAACAAGGGCGTTCAGATGCTCCTTGACGCTATCGTTGACTATATGCCTGCACCTACAGATATTCCCGCTATAAACGGTGTAAACCCCGAAACAGACGAGGAAACTTGCAGACACGCATCAGACAGCGAGCCTTTCTCTGCTTTGGCATTCAAAATCGCAACAGACCCGTTTGTAGGTAAGCTTTGCTTCTTCAGAGTTTACTCAGGTTCTGTAAAAGCCGGTACAACAGTTTACAACTCCACAAAGGACAACAACGAGCGTATCGGAAGAATTGTGCAGATGCACGCAAATGCGAGAACAGATATAGATACCTGTTATGCAGGTGATATAGCTGCCGCAATCGGACTTAAGTCTACAACTACAGGTGATACTCTCTGTGATGAGAAGAACCCCGTAATACTTGAGTCTATGGAATTTCCTGACCCTGTTATCAGAGTTGCTATCGAGCCTAAGACAAAGGCAGGTCAGGAAAAGATGGGTATTGCTCTTGCAAAGCTTGCAGAGGAAGACCCTACATTCAAGGCTTATACCGATGAGGAAACAGGTCAGACAATTATCGCAGGTATGGGTGAGCTTCACCTTGAAATTATCGTAGACCGTTTGCTCAGAGAGTTTAAGGTAGAGGCTAACATCGGTGCACCTCAGGTTGCTTACAAGGAAACAATCCGTGGCGAATCCAATGTTGACCAGAAGTATGCAAGACAGTCGGGCGGTAAAGGACAGTACGGTCACGTTAAGATTAAGCTTGAGCCTAACCCCGGAAAGGGTTACGAGTTTATCAACAACGTTGTCGGCGGTGCTATTCCCAAGGAATATATTCCTGCTGTTGATCAGGGTATTCAGGGAGCAATGCTCAGCGGTGTTCTTGCAGGCTACAACGTAGTTGACTGTAAGGTAACTTTGTATGACGGTTCATATCACGAGGTTGACTCATCAGAAATGGCATTTAAGATTGCAGGTTCAATGGCATTTAAAGAGGCTATGAGAAAGGCTGACCCCGTACTTATGGAGCCTATTATGAAGGTTACGGTAATCGTTCCCGAGGAGTATATGGGTGACGTTATAGGCGACCTCAACTCCAGACGTGGTATGATTCAGGGTATGGAAGCTGAAAACGGTGCTCAGAGAATTAACGCACACGTTCCTCTCTCAGAGATGTTCGGATATGCAACTGATATGCGTTCAAATACTCAGGGTCGCGGACAGTATGTAATGGAGCCCAGCCACTACGCAGAAGTTCCCAAGTCGGTTGCAGAGGAAATTATGTCCAAACGCAGCAAGAAGGAAGATTGATTTTTTCCGACTTAACCGAAAATTTACAAAAAGTTCGTATAATTTCAATTATAAATTTTCCTTAGCCCTTGCATTTTTCGTATTTAATTGGTAAAATAAGGGCTAAGGGAATAATATAAACCTAAATTTAATTTATAGGGAGGAATTTTCCAATGGCAAAGGAAAAATTTGAAAGAAATAAGCCGCACGTAAACATTGGTACAATCGGCCATGTTGACCACGGTAAAACAACACTTACAGCTGCTATCACAAAGGTTCTCAACCTTGAGGGTGACGCAGATTTCGTTGATTACGCTAATATCGATAAGGCTCCTGAAGAGAGAGAGCGTGGTATCACAATCAATACAGCTCACGTTGAGTACGAAACTCCTAACCGTCACTATGCACACGTTGACTGCCCCGGTCACGCAGACTATGTAAAGAACATGATTACAGGTGCTGCTCAGATGGACGGTGCTATCCTCGTTGTATCTGCTGCTGACGGCCCTATGCCTCAGACAAGAGAGCATATCCTTCTTTCACGTCAGGTTGGCGTTCCTTACATCGTTGTATTCATGAACAAGACTGATCAGGTTGACGATGAAGAACTTCTTGACCTCGTTGAGATGGAAATCCGTGAGCTTCTGACAGAGTATGAGTTCCCCGGCGACGATACACCTATCGTAAGAGGTTCAGCTTATATCGCTCTTACTTCTGATTCAAAAGACCCCAAGGCTCCCGAGTATGCTTGCATTCACGAGCTTATGGCTGCTGTTGACGAGTTCATTCCTACACCTGACCGTAAGTCAGACCTTCCTTTCCTTATGCCTGTTGAGGACGTATTCACAATCACAGGTCGTGGTACTGTTGCTACAGGTAGAGTTGAGAGAGGAAAGCTCGAGGTAAACAAGGAAGTTGAAATCGTTGGTCTTACTGACGAGAAGAGAAAAGTTGTTGTTACAGGTATCGAGATGTTCAGAAAGACTCTTGACTACGCTGAGGCTGGTGACAACATCGGTGCTTTGCTCCGTGGTGTTCAGAGAACAGAAATCGAAAGAGGACAGGTTCTTGCAGCTCCCAACTCAATTCACCCCCACACAAAGTTCCATGGTCAGGTTTATGTTCTGACTAAGGACGAGGGTGGTCGTCATACTCCTTTCTTCAACAACTATCGTCCCCAGTTCTATTTCAGAACAACTGACGTTACAGGTGTTATCGCTCTTCCCGAGGGTGTAGAAATGTGTATGCCTGGTGATAACGTAGAGAT
Organism: uncultured Eubacteriales bacterium; assembly: GCA_900316025.1. Taxonomy (GTDB): domain Bacteria; phylum Bacillota; class Clostridia; order Oscillospirales; family Acutalibacteraceae; genus CAG-964. Next base: position 6,974 of record ONBJ01000033.1, on the reverse strand, counting down.
GGACGTTGAGCTTATCACTCCTATCGCTATCGAGGAAGGCTTGAGATTTGCTATCCGTGAAGGCGGAAGAACAGTAGGTTCAGGCGTTGTTACTGCTATTAACGAATAATTTTCTTTCTATATAGCTTTTCTGGCTGTCCGAGAAATCGGGCAGCCTTTTTTACGCTCTTATTCGGGTAAAGACAAACCATAAAGTTCAGGTCAAGCCTTTTCAAATGCTTGCGGTTTCCAAAGGCAGAGCCTTTGGTCAGGATTTTTAAGGGTGAAACCCTTAAACCCTTCGGCTTTGCACAAGGGGCGATTGCAGCCGTCAAAAGCGTTCCGCTTTTGACAACTTTCAAGCAAGGCTTGAAAGTTCGTTTCGGACGTTTGTCCGAAACGGGCTGCAATCGCCCCGTACTTTGAGCGTATCTGAAAGCTTTTTGACAGACTTTCGACATTTTTGAAAAAAGAAGTTTCTTGAAAATTTGCAGAAAACCCGTTATATAGAAAAACAGCAGGTTCAAAAATCCTCTATATAGTATATTGATATGAATTTTAAAGCATAAAAAAGTTTTCCACATAACATTGTTGGTAATGTGGAGAATTTTTCAACATTTCTGACTTTACAAAACAAGATATGTAAAAACAAAAAGTGTGACGAAGAATAATTCATTTCTCCGTCACACTGAAAACAAACTATTGATTTTTATTTTTTGTTAAGAAACGACTTCAAAAGGGTTTCTAAAATATCCTCACGTTCCATTCTGCTTATTATTGCCCTTGCATTATTATGAGTTGTAACGTATGTAGGATCTTCCGAAAGTATATAGCCTACAATCTGATTTATGGGGTTATATCCTTTTTCTTTAAGTGCATCGTAAACAATAGTAAGATTTTTTCTGAGTATCTCATCTTTGTCATTAAGAGAGAAAACCATAGTTTTATCCATACAAGCACACCTCCGCAATCAATAAATCTTGTTTTAATGATACAACAAAACGTAAAAAAAATCAATAGAATGCTGTCGCAAAAGTAGCCGTACATCAAATAAATTTATGAACGGAGAGCCGCACCTATTTTTTCAAGAGCAGCCATAATTTTGTTCATAGCGGCATTTGCCTGTTCATCGTTGAGAGTTCCTTCCGAGCTTCTGAGAGTAAGGTTAAAAGCAACACTTTTCTTGCCCTGTTCAATCTGTTTGCCCTGATATACATCGAAAAGCTTTACGCTTTCAAGCGTTTTGCCTGCTGCATTTTCCATAGCCTTTTTGAGTGAGAGAACAGGAACGCTTTCATCGCATATCAAAGCTATATCTCTGGTGACAGCAGGATACTTGGGCAGGGGTGTATAGCTTTTTTCCGTACTTGAATATTTATAAAGAACATCTGTATCTATTTTGAATATGTAAGCTCTTGTATTTATGCCATAGTTTTCGCAGCATTCGGGGTGTATTTCTCCGATAACGCCGAGCTTTTCATCATTTACGCTGAGAACGGCACATCTTCCGGGGTGGAAAGCATATTCCTGAGAGCTTGCCTCAATATCGTAATTTTTAAGTCCTGCTTTGGAGAGAAGCTCCTCAAGTATACCCTTTGCGGTGAAGAAATCTGCATCGCCACCGTACATACCTGCTATAAGTACATTTTTTTCAATGGGAAGCTCATCGGGAGTTGTGGGGATATACTCACGGCACATTTCATAAAGATAAGCCTCACTGTTTCGGTTGTTATAGTTTTTTGACAGAATTTCCATCATAGACGGAATAGCCGTAGTACGCATAACGCTGGTATCCTCACCAAGCGGATTTCTTATAACAACGGAATTACGCAGTGTACAGTTTTCAGGCATACGGATTTTATCATAGTACTTAGGGCTTATGAAAGAATATGTAAGTATCTCATTCATACCCATAGCGAGCATACTCTGGGAGAGTGTTCTGTCAAACTTCTGACGGGGTGAGAACTTACCCTGAGCACCGCCTGAAACTGAGGTTGTAGCAATATTGTTGTAACCGAAAAATCTTGCTATTTCCTCTGCGATATCGGCTTTATGCTGTAAGTCGGGTCTGAATGTAGGAACGGTTATCATATCGCCGTCAACTTTGCACTCGATTTTTTCAAGATATTTAACCATATCTTCTTTTGAAATATCAGTGCCGAGAAAATTATTTGTCCATTCAGGCTCAAACTTTATCTGAACTCTGGCATTTTCATCAAAATGCTTGTCAATGATAATTCCGTCCATAACATCGCCAGCGTCAAGAAGCTCTACAAGCTCGCAGGCTCTTTCCAGAGCAGGCAGTACAGAGTTGGGGTCAAGTCCCTTTTCGTATCTTGAGCTTGCATCTGTACGCATACCGTGCTGCTTTGCGGTAAGTCTTACCGAAGAACCCGAAAAATTAGCCGACTCAAAAATAATTGTCGTTGTATCGTCAACAATACCGCTGTATTCACCGCCCATAACACCGGCAATAGCTATAGGCTTTTCAGCATCGGCAATAATAAGGTTAGTGTTATTCAGGGTACGCTCCACACTGTCAAGAGTGGTTATTGTTTCGCCGTCACTGGCACGTCGAACTCTTATTTCAGCGTCCTTTACAAATCTGAAGTCAAAAGCGTGCATAGGCTGACCGTATTCGAGCATAACATAGTTTGTAATATCAACTATATTGTTTATAGGTCTTACGTTCATAGCACGAAGTTTTTCACGCAGCCATCTGGGTGAGGGCTTAACTCTTACGTTCTTTACGACCTTTGCACTGTATATTTTGCATAAATCAGGTTCTTCAACTTTGACATCAAGCATATCTGTACAGTCACCGTTTCCGCCCTTTACCTGAGGTACGTGCAGTTTAAGAGGCTTGTCAAATGTAGCTGCAGCCTCTCTTGCAAGACCGATTACTGAGAAGCAGTCGGGACGGTTAGAAGTTATTTCAAACTCAATTTTTGTATCGTTTATGCCTGTAACCTCTCTTATATCGTCACCGGGCTTGCAGTCTTCCTCAAGAACCCATATGCCGTCCTCTATTGCATAGGGAAAATCGTTTACAGTAACTCCGAGTTCAGCCACGGAACAAAGCATACCATAGCTGGGAACTCCACGCAGCTTACCCTTTGTTATTTTTGTACCGTCATAAAGGTATGATTTATCCTTAGCAACAGGAACGAAGTCGCCTACTTTAAGATTTTTTGCTCCCGTTACTATCTGGAGAGGTTCACTCTCTCCTGCATCTATCTGACAAACAAGAAGCTTGTCAGCGTTGGGGTGCTTTCCTATGCCGAGAACCCTGCCGACAACTACATTTTTTATTTTTTCGCCTTCTGTTTCATAGCCTTCTACCTTTGAGCCGCTCATTGTCATAGCCTCAGAAAATTCTCTGGGTGTTATGCTTTCATCAATGTCAACAAACTCACGAAGCCATCTCATTGAAAGATTCATAATATATATTTCCTTTCTTAATTACAAATTAGGGTTTAAGGGCATTCCGCCCTTAAAAATCCCGACCAAAGGCTCTGCCTTTGGAAACCGCAAGCCTTTGAAAAGGCTTGACCTAAACTTTATATCGGCAAGGTTTTAATCGAACTGCTTTAAAAATCTTACATCATTTTCAAAGAAAAGACGCAGGTCATCTATACCGTATCTTCTCATACAAACTCTTTCAAGACCATATCCGAGAGCAAAGCCGCTGTATTCTTCGGGGTCTATGCCGCCGTTTCTGAGAACATCGGGGTGAACCATACCGCAGCCGAGAATTTCAATCCAGCCCTCGCCCTTGCAAAGACGGCAGCCCTCTCCGTGACAGTTGAAGCACTGTACGTCAAGCTCCGCAGAAGGTTCTGTAAAGGGGAAGTGGTGAGGACGGAAACGTACTACTGTATCTTCCCCGTAAAGTCTTTTTACAAATGTTTCCAGAGTACCCTTAAGGTCGGCAAATGTAATGCCCTTGTCTACAACAAGACCCTCAATCTGATGAAAGACAGGCGAGTGAGTTGCGTCAACTGCATCGCTTCTGTACACACGACCGGGAGAGATTATTCTTATAGGCGGTTTCTGCTGTTCCATAACACGTATCTGAACAGGAGAAGTCTGTGTACGCAGAACTATATTATCCGTTATGTAGAATGTATCCTGAGTATCTCTTGCAGGGTGGTCTTTGGGAATGTTCAGAGCCTCAAAGTTATAGTAATCAAGCTCAACCTCAGGGCCGTCGACAATATCAAACCCCATACCTACGAATATTTCCTTAATATCATCAAGAACAACTGTAAGAGGGTGCCTGCTTCCGAGCTTTGTTGCTTTTCCGGGAAGTGTGACATCTATTTTTTCGGAAAGAAGCTTTGCTTCCTGTTCTTTTCTTTTTATTTCTTTTGTTTTTTCTTCAATAGCCTGTTCGATTTTTCCTCTTATTTCGTTTGCAAGCTGACCGATTGCAGGTCTTTCCTCTGCCGAAAGCTTACCCATCTGCTTTAAAATAGCAGTAAGTTCGCCCTTTTTTCCAAGACACTTTATACGAAGTGCTTCAATGTCCTGCATCATATCCGCTGACTTTACAGCTTCCAGTGCGGACTGGCGGATTTTTTCGAGTTGATTTTTCATTTTATTCATTCCTTTCATAATTTCCGAAAATAAAAAATGCTTTCGTCCCGAAACAGGGACGAAAGCATTAAAATACTTCCGTGTTACCACCCTTATTTTTGCTGAAAAGCAAACACTCCAGCGACGTATAACGGTGTCAGCCGTCTGCTCCTACTTGCTTTTAGGAAAAGCATTTCCGAAAGCGTTAAGAACAGCCACTCAAAAGGGAACTTCACAAGCATAAAATCCGCAAGTCTGTTTTCAGCCTGAGCAGACTCTCTCTGTAACGGATACGAATTACGCTGTTACTTTCTTTGTCACAGTGTTTAGGGTAAATATAACTTATATTTAATATAACACTCAAATCAAATTTTTGCAAGTATATATTTTTAATTTTTAAATTATTCCGTTACATTAACGGTACATGAAGCAGTCTTTCCGTTATATGTTGTAACTGTAATAACAGCAGTACCCTTGCCCTTTGCAACAATCTTACCGCTTGAGTTTATGGTTGCAACTTTTACGTTACTGCTTTTCCATTTGTAAGATGTAGCGGAGTTTGCAGGCGAAAGAGTTTTAACAAGGGTATATTCTTCGTCTACATTCAAAGAAAGTTCAGTTGTATCGAAGCTTATGCCTGTAGGAGCTTTCTTTACGTTTACTTTACATGAGGCGGTTTTTCCGTTGGAGGTTTTTACGGTTATGGTAGCAGTTCCGACCTTTTTGCCTGTAATTTGTCCTGATGAGTTCACCGTAGCTATGCTTGTATCGCTGCTGCTCCAGGAGTAGTATGTTACTGCATTGGACGGAGTTAATTCCGTACTCAATGAATAATTCTGACCTACACCTATATTGACAGCCGTTTTATTGATACTTACACTTTCAGGAGCAGGGTTTACGGTAATCTTGCAGGAAACAGTTTTTCCGTTTTTCGCTTTAGCTGTGATAGTAGCTGTACCTGTTGCTTTTGCCGAAATTTTACCGCTTGAGTTTACAGAAGCTACATTTTTATTGCTGCTGCTCCAAGTAACCTCGCTGAACTCTGCCACACCCTCAACAGTAGCTTTGAGGGTACAGGTCTGACCTACTCCCAGAACCGCTTCGGTTTTGTTCAATGTGATGTCAACATCTCCGTAATGAATTGCAGCATTGGTTAAGAAATTGTTTTCGTCATCAATTTCAACGCCAGCCCAGTCTTTAGGACTTCCTGAGTAATAAACATCAAGCAAAGAGAAGCAATCTGCGAATGCTTTATAGCTTATATTGATATTTCTCGGTAAATAAACAGTTGTGAGATTGTTGCATTTCTCAAAGGTACTCTCTGAAACAGAAGATATACTTTCGGGTATAGTTATTTCGCTTAATGATGAGCAACGTCCGAAAGCGTTAGTGCCTATGTAAGAAACGCTTTCGGCAATCTGAACGCTTTGTACATTATAACATCTGTAAAAAGCATAATCGCCGATATGATTTACACCGTTTTCAACCACAATTTTCTTTATTATTCCCTCATAGCCTTTCCAAGGTGTGAATGTTGTACTGCTGTAGGGCGAGCCTTTGAAATTATAGTCATACATATATCCGCTTCCGCTTATTTTAAGTGTGCCGTCACAGGTTATCTGATAATTTACATCGCTTCCGCAAGTACCCGACAAATATATATCATTGTTTTCGTTTATATGGCTGTAATTAAATTCGTTTGAGCAGGGAGAACTGTAATCAGAACTTACATAAAATACATCAGAACTACGCTCAGCATATATTCCCGAATAATTATCTGTAAATACGTCCTTGTCAAATGTACAGGGAATAGTTATATTGCTCAGGCTGCTGCAGTTATAGAAAGCGTTTTCATATATATAGCTTACGTTTGATTTAAATTCCAATGTAGAAATAGGACAGCTCCGGAAAGCCGCTTCGCCGATACTCGAAAGATTTGTCGGAAGAGCCAGATAGCCAAAACTTGTATACATACCATAGCTGTTATAAGTACCACCGTAAGTTCCGACATTACAGAAAGCATAATCTCCGATATATGATACAGTATCTGCTATCTGTACACTTGTTACATATGAGCAGTTGTAGAAAGCGTAGCTGCTGATACCTGTTATACCGTCACTTATTATTATAGACTTAATATCCTTCTCATAGCCTTTCCAGGGAGTATAGCCGTAACTGTAGCCATTGTATGAACCGTTTCTGTTATTGTAATTGTACATACTGCCTGTGCCTGTTATTTTGAGAGTACCGTCACAGGTAAGTGAATACTGTGCCTTTTCTCCGCAATAGCCTGATATAATAATATCGCTGTTTTCATGTTGGTGACTGTAGTTGAATGTATATTCTGATGAACCTGAATACTCACCGCTGATATAAAAATTATCAGAAGAACGGTCAGCGTTTATTCCTGTATCGTT
>ONBJ01000096.1 GCA_900316025.1 uncultured Eubacteriales bacterium | reverse complement strand
AATATTTGCCTGGTTTCCTTTTCTGCTGTCCCTATCGCTTTCAGCTTTCAGGTCTTTTATTTCTCCGACAGGGAACCCGTACCACAGTGTAGAATTTACCTTATCAAGCGGGAAACAAATACTGTCCAATTTACTTGTATTGACTTTAGGCAGTTCTCCTGTTTTGGTTCTGAAAATCGGAAGTGCATCGAAGCTTTCAGGTCTTTTATAGTATTTGCAGCCTTTCTCGTCAATAAGCTTTTCAATTTCTTCCAGTGGAAAGTCATAATACTGGAATGCTTCTATCTGTGCCTGTAATATCTGAGTCAGATAAATGCAGAAGTTTCTGTAATCTTCCGTGTATTTCTTTTCTTTGTTGATATTATTCAGGCTAAGAAAGTCTCCGGGTTTTGGGAAAAGCTGTTCTTCGCTGAAATTTCTATTTCCTGAACATCAAGCATACATTTCTTTACATACTTGCTGATCATGTATACTTCACGGGCTTCGTATAACGGTTTCATCTGTTCAAAAAGAGCATAGTACAGGTTGCTTCTTTTATCAATTTCCTCTGATGTCAGGTATACATTGACTTTGTTGATTACCATTCTTTTTTGCTCCTTAACAGGTTATTGGCATTACTTTTTCAGCAGTCTTTCATATTCCAGCACATAGTCAGCTATAAGCAGATTGAGTATCTTGTTGTTGCTGATACCTCTGAGTTCGTTGATCGCCTTAAATTTTTCGTAACGGTCGATGTCCACATAAGCGGATATCATCTTGTTCTTTTCGTGGTTGCTTTTGAAACTGCTGACGGCTGTTTTGCTTTCCTGTACTTCTGGTGCCTGATCTCCGAGCATATCCTTTAATTTTGCCATTGTAAAAACTCCTTTTATATAATTTTTAATATAGAATATTATATGAATAATTAAATTATATAAATAGCTATATAATTATATAACTTTTTATATAATAGTCTCTGCTATCCTGATATATTCCTGTGCAACGTCCGAACGCTTGTTTGATATGACAACGGGCAGCCCCTGATATACCGTTCTGGGTGCATCGGCGGATTTTTTGATCGTCCCGATGAATGGCACTCCCTGTTCATGCAGCAGTTCCCAGACGTCTTTCTGGTCATTTACCTGCTTTTCGTAGATGGTGGCAATGATGCCGGATATAGTTACATCTGGGTTCAGATCCGGGTCATTCTTGATTTCCTTGATGGTACTCATCAGAGCTTTCAGTCCCTTATAGGCGAGGAAGTCTGTCTTGCATGGGATAATGATCTCATCTGCCGCAACAAGTCCGTTGATTGTCAGTATAGAGAGCTGAGGCGGACAGTCTATAAAGCAGTAGTCGAAATAGGGTGAAAGCTTTTCCAGTGCTCTTTTGAGCTTTTTCTCTCTTGCCGGCTTTGAAATAAGCTTCATTTCCGTTTCTGCAAGGTCAATGTCGGAGGGGATGAGATAGAGGTTGTCCATTTTCAGGCTGTCAACGGTGTAGGCACATTCAAATGGATCCTTGCCGTCAAGCAGTCCGCAGATGTTCAGACCTTTGCAGTCCTTTTCCATGCCGCAGGAAATGGTCAGAGAAGCCTGTGGGTCAAGGTCTACCATGAGGACTTTTTTTCCGTTCAAAGCTTTGGCAGCAGCGAGGTTATAAGCTGATGTTGTCTTTGCAACACCGCCTTTTTGGTTGGTAAGTGTTATTATCTTCATGTCAGTAACTCCTTGTATAATTTAGGATATATATAATTATATAAAATTTTATATAAAAAATCAAGAGCTTCCTTATTATCTTTTTCAGATGAATAAGGAAACTCTTTTATATAACTATACATATAGTTCTTTATAGTTAAAATTATATGAATGATTATTTATACTGTTTTACATAGCCTCATCGGGGTTTTTGATGTCATTGTTAATCATTCGCACAAGATATTTATGCCGGCTTTCTGTATCCTTCTTTTTGCAAAAGGCATTTGTTATATTCAATTTATGGGTCAGATAATCCGAGCACTTTATATAAT
>ONBJ01000089.1 GCA_900316025.1 uncultured Eubacteriales bacterium | reverse complement strand
GTCATTTTACCTGCAAGCAATGGTTCTGGTGCAATAGGAGAAGTTTTATCTACGCCGTTAATCGGCTCGCCGTTAATCGGCTATACACAGTCTTTTATCAGTATTGGCTCATTTGATACGAAAAACGAAGCACAAAATTGTTTAAAATATATAAAATCTAAATTTGCAAGAACGATGTTGGGGATACTTAAAATCACTCAGCATAATCATAAAGATACTTGGAAATATGTCCCCTTACAGGATTTTACGGAAAATTCAGATATAGACTGGACAAAAAGCGTTGCGGAAATAGATAAACAACTCTATGCTAAATACGGTCTTACTGATGAAGAAATTTTCTTTATAGAAACCAATGTCAAGGAGATGAAGTAATATGGCAAAAATATCCATTAAGACAACCCAGAAAGTTGTACCGATGATTTATGCCTACTCCACTCCCGAAATTGCCAGACACAACGGGTGGGTAAAAATAGGCTATACCGAAAAACAGACCACTCAGCAAAGGCAGAAACAACAGTCCCATACCGTAGATGTGATTGTCAAAGAGGAATGGAAAGGCAATGCCGTATTTGATGACGGTTCGGGAGAGATTTTCCACGATTTTGATTTTCACGCTTATCTGACAAGACTTGGTGTGGAGAGAAAACCAAAAACGGAATGGTTTCACATCAGCGGTGAAAAATCTTTCCTGAAATTTTGTCAGTTCCGACAGAACAGGGGCATTTTACAGGAATGTGACGAAGTTATTCCCTATAATCTGCGTGAAGAACAAAATCAGGCAGTCACAAAGACGATGGAATATTATCACACTCACCCCAACGGTGAATTTTTGTGGAATGCAAAGCCCCGTTTCGGAAAGACATTGGCGGTATACGATTTGTGTAAGCGTATCGGAGCAAAGACTGTTTTAGTCGTGACTAACCGTCCTGCGATAGCCACTTCATGGTACGGTGACTATGAAAAGTTTTTCGGCATACAGTCAGGATACCGCTTTGTCAGCACTACCGAAACTTTAAAGAACAGAAAGTATGTCATCACAAGAGAAGAATACATCACCGAAGCAAGGAAAAGCAGATGTTATTGTATAGAATTTGTCAGTTTGCAGGACTTGAAAGGGTCGTTATATTTTGGTGGTCGGCACGACAAACTCAAAGAAATTGCCGATTTGAATTGGGATATACTTGTGGTTGACGAGGCTCACGAGGGCGTGGACACCTACAAGACCGATATTGCGTTCAATCAGATAAAGCGGAAATTCACCTTGCATTTGTCGGGGACACCGTTCAATGCACTTGCCAACGACAAATTCCCCAAAGATGCCATTTTCAACTGGACATATGCCGATGAACAGAAAGCCAAAACCGAATGGACAGGCGATGGCGAAAATCCCTATGCTACCTTGCCCAAACTCAATATGTTCACCTATCAGATGTCGGAGATTGTCAGGGCGGATTTGGAAAGAGGCGTGGAAATCAACGGCGAAACAGAAGAATATGCCTTTGATTTGAACGAATTTTTCAGAGTACAGAACGGAAAATTTGTCTATGAAAAATCCGTAGACCGTTTTCTGAAAGCCCTCACCACACAGGAGAAGTTTCCGTTTTCCACACCCGAACTGCGTGAAGAACTGAAGCATACCTTTTGGCTGCTCAACAGGGTAGACAGTGTCTACGCTCTTGCCAAAAAGCTGAAGGAAGTCTTTCCCGATTATAAGATTGTGCGTGCGGCAGGTAACGGAAAATCTGATGACGAACAGGAAAATATGAAGTCGTTTGATAAAGTCCGCAAAGCCATCGCCGAACACGACAAGACCATTACTCTTTCCGTAGGACAGCTCACAACAGGTATTACTATTCCCGAATGGTCTGCGGTAATGATGTTGAGTAACATCAAAAGTCCAGCGTTGTATATGCAGTCAGCGTTCAGGGCTCAGAACCCTTGTCTGTTCAGGAAGAATGACGGTTACTACCGCAAACAGAACGCTTATGTATTCGACTTTGACCCTGCGAGAACCCTTACCATTTTTGAAGAATTTGCCAACGACTTATCCGTAGAAACATCAGACGGTCGTGGCAACAGCGACAAGAGAAAAGAAAATATCCGTACCCTGCTCAACTTTTTCCCTGTTATCGGCGAGGACGAAAACGGCGAAATGACAGAACTCAATGCGGAAAAAGTCTTGTCTATTCCCCGAAAAATCCGTTCCTCTGAAGTGGTTCACAGAGGGTTTATGAGTAATTTTCTGTTTCAGAATATTTCCAATGTATTCAATGCCCCGACAGAAGTCATTGATATGATTAAGAAATTCACTCCCATAGAAGAAACACCGTCCAATTTAAATCTGAATACCCATACAGGCAGAGAACTCTCTCTCAACGCAAAAGGCGAAGTGGATTTGCCCGAAGAAGTTGTCATAGGCAGAGCAACGGCAATTTTCGGTGAAAAAGTGTTCAGCGATGTAGCAGAGAAAATCCGAACCGCCACAGAGGAAATTCAGATACCCAGAGAAATCAAATCCGAACCGCCTGTTGAACGGCTGAAAGAAATATTCCGCAATGAAGCCATCGAACCGCTGATAATGACCGCAACGGAAGAATACGGCAAAGCTATCAAGCCAGCCGAAAGAAAGCGACTGGAGAAAAAACTCAAAGCCGATGCAGACCGTCAGATAGAAATGGCTTA
>ONBJ01000007.1 GCA_900316025.1 uncultured Eubacteriales bacterium | reverse complement strand
TAATTCTGGAAGAAAGCATTGATGAACATTTTGTCGATGGTATGAAAATGTTCTTTGAATATGATATAAAGCCCTATATTGACAAGCTTGGCAACGTAACATATGTAAATATTCCGGGACATCATTATATATTCAAGCACAAGCCCGATGAGGTTGCCAAAGTAACAGGAGATTTTCTTGAAAAAATAAAATAAGTCAGACGGAATAAATAATCACTCTGTAAATCCGCATTGTCATTATCTTCTTGAAATATGGATTGGTTTATACTATAATATACACATAATTTATAAATCAGAGGTAATTTTTATGGAACTTAGAGTGATAAAGGCAGAAGAAATAACATCTGCCGTAAGCAGACTTTTTAAAGAGTGCAATTATTTTATAGGTGATGATATTACCAAAGCTCTGGAATGTGCTTATCAGAATGAGCAGTCACCCGTAGGAAAGCAGGTTATTTCGCAGCTTCTTGAAAACAACAGGATAGCCGCCGAAGAACAGATACCGATATGTCAGGATACGGGAATGGCTGTTCTGTTTGTAAAATACGGAGATAAGGTTATCGTGGAGGACGGAAGCTTCAGAAATGCCGTGGAAAGCGGAGTAAGACAGGCTTATAAGGACGGCTATCTCAGAAAGTCTGTTGTCAATGACCCTGTTTTCGACAGAATAAACACTAAAGACAATACACCTGCAATAATACATACCGAGATAGTTCCCGGAAGCAAAATTTCCATAACGGCAGGCGGAAAGGGTTTCGGAAGCGAGAATATGTCAGCAATAAAAATGCTCACTCCCTCATACGGAAAACAGGGTGTAATGGATTTTGTTCTTGAAACAGTAAGAAAAGCAGGGCCTAATCCCTGTCCCCCGATGATTGTAGGAGTAGGCATAGGCGGAACGTTTGAAAAAGCCGCTGTTCTGGCTAAAAAAGCGACTTTCAGACCTGTAGATACCGACAATCCCGACCCCAGATATGCCGAAATGGAAAAACAGCTTCTGGAGCAGATTAACAGAATGGGCTTCGGCCCTGCAGGATTGGGCGGAAATACAACAGCTTTGGGTGTAAATATAGAAACTTATCCTACACATATAGCTGGTATGCCTGTAGCTGTGAATATATGCTGTCATGCAGCAAGACATAAAACAGTTATAATATAATTTATTTGCAGCAAAGGAGGAAGCTATGAAAAATATAAAATTGCCTTTAACCGATGACATTATAGAAAATCTGAACGCAGGCGACAGCGTTCTTCTGACAGGCACAATCATTACAGGACGTGATGCCGCTCATAAAAGACTTTACGAGCTTGCGGAAAATGGCAGCAAGCTGCCTGTAAAAATAGACGGTGAGGTTATATATTATGTAGGCCCTGCACCTGCAAAGCCCGGCTATGCAGTAGGCCCCGCAGGCCCGACATCGAGCTACAGAATGGATAAATATACACCGACACTGCTTGATATGGGACTTAAAGGTATGATAGGAAAAGGTGCAAGAAATCAGGAAGTAATTGACTCAATAGTAAAAAATCATTGTGTATACTTTGCCGCAATAGGCGGAGCTGCCGCCCTGATAGCCAAAAGCATTAAATCCGAAGAGCTTTTATGTTATGAGGATTTGGGAACAGAGGCTATAAGACGATATACCATAGAGGATTTTCCCTGTATAGTTGTAATCGACAGCAAAGGAAACAATATTTACGAAACAGAACCGCCTAAATATAATACAGAAGAAAAATAGTATACAGGCATCAAATCCCGAAATTCAGATAAACTGAATTTCGGGATTTTTGAAATTTCATAATAATTAATATTTAATTCTGAAATAATATTAAGAAGCAGTATAAAAACAACTTTTTAAAATTTCAGATTGCTTTTAAAATATTTAATTCTAAAAGGAAGATATTGTCTTATGAAAAGAATAGGAAGCTATACAATACAATATGAAAATAATCCTCTTATTGCAGGTTTCGGCTCGGTAGTGGGAAAAAAAGAAAGCGAAGGTCCTTTGTCGCAGTGGTTTCACAAGAAAGAGATTGATACAAAGCTCGGCTGCGAAACGTGGGAACAGGCCGAAAGCAAAATGCAGAGTGAAGCCATAGAGCTTGCACTGGAAAGAGCAACTATGAAGGAAAATGATGTTCAGGTAGCATTCGGGGGTGATTTGCTTAACCAGTGCATAAGCACAAGCTACAGTCTGAGAGGCTTCGGAATACCGTTTTTAGGTCAGTACGGAGCATGCTCAACTATGGTTCAAAGTCTTATTATGGCTGGAATTATGGTAGACTGCAATTTTGCAGATATAGCACTTGCCGTTACATCATCTCATTTTTGTTCAGCAGAAAGGCAGTACCGTTTTCCTCTTGAATACGGTGGACAGCGAACACCTACCGCACAATGGACGGTAACAGGCAGCGGAGCTGCTATTGTAGCAAAACAGGGAAATCCAATATGTCTTAAACATTGTACCATCGGAAAGGTTACTGATATGGGTATAACGGACATCAATAATATGGGAGCAGCTATGGCACCTGCCGCAAGCGATACGATAAAGTCATATCTGTGGGACACAGGAACTTTACCCTCGGACTACGATTTGATTTTGACAGGCGACCTCGGAAAAACAGGCTCGGAGCTTTTAAGAGAACTGCTTCTGAAAGAAAATACAGATATATCAGAAAGGCACAATGACTGCGGTATGATGATATACGATATTGAAAGGCAGGACGTACATTCGGGAGGGAGCGGCTGCGGCTGCTGTGCAAGTGTACTGTGCAGCATTATTCTGGAAAAGATGTGCAGACATGAACTTAATAATATTCTTGTTATAGCAACAGGAGCTCTTATGTCGCCTACTTCAAACCAACAGGGAGAGAGTATCCCCGGTATTGCACATCTTATACACCTGCAAACTCAGTAAAAATTTATCACTTGAATAAAAAGCAAAACTGCAAATGAGCAAATCCTGAAAACTGTACACAGTCACAGTAACAATATATTGCTCATTTGCAGTTTAATTTTTATTCTTTACTTACAGCTTTATTTATTAATGCTCCGATTGCCATTCCGACCGCTGAAACAACCAGATACCACAGTGCATGAATTAATGCCGTTTCATTGTAATATATGAAAACTGACGGAATAAACAATACCGAAATAACTATCGGATACAGGTACTTGATTTTTTCTTTTGATACAGCCCCCAGTATCAAAGATAAAACAAATGTCAGCAATATAATTAACAATACCATTCCCATAGGATTTTCATTCATTCCGAACAGCGGAATCAAATAAAATACCGCTGACTGTATCAGCAATATGACTATCTCTTTAACAAACTTTTTCACAATACACATTTCCTTATTTTACGTTTGTCTGTTCATTATAGCAGATTTACTGCAAAGATACAATCATCAGAATTTATAATTAATAAAAAATAAACCTACCAAACATATCGCAACACCAACAAGCTTATTCCATGTAATTTCTTCCTTGAACAGCAGCCAGCCGACAAAAATTAATGCCAACGCAAGTACACTTCCCTGAACCAAAGAAGCTGTGCTGACAGTCCAGCCTGATTTGTAAGCGTAAATAAAGCCTACCTCCAAGCCCACAATTACCAGTCCCAATACAAACGGTGCCCAGTTCAAACTGCCAAACTCCTTAAGTATATTTGCATTTTTATTCAAGGAATAATAAATTATTATGCTGACAACAGCTCCTATCGAATATGTAACTGCCAGTGCTGCAAAAGGGTTAAGTTCAGCAGGTACAGATTTTGCACAAATCTGATACACTATATTTGACAGCACCACAAGTGCTATAGGCCATATGTAAGAGAACATAAAATTTCCTCCCTGGTATTATATGAAATTAACTCCCTCATTCAGCTTTACCGACACTTCAAAGATTTTGGCTATTTTTTGTTTTTTATCTGCAAACTGCTTACGGAATAATAAAGCATTACAAGTGCCGCACTCAATATAATTCCTCCGATAATATCCGTGAGCCAGTGAACTCCCGAAATAAATCTTCCGATAACCATAAATGCCGTAAAAACAGAAATAACGACAAAAATTATATTCCTGACACTTTCATTTTTTATCCTCGTATTGAACTGCATTATTGATGTCGGCATTACACACATTACAAGCAGGGTTGTAGATGACGGATAAGACGCTTCAAGATAACCGTCAATAAGAACAGGTCTGTAATTTACTGCAAACATTTCAAATAAAATATATGCCGACATAACAAGAATATAAAATCCGCCAAGAACAAGTATATTATAGTCCACTTTCAGAAAGCTTCTTCTCTTGATAAGCTGAACAAGTCCGAGAACCGCAAATCCGAACGAAATAAACACAGGAACAAGTCCGAGCCAGTCTGTAATGATATACAGCTCCATATGTACGCCCGTTACATTGTGAATAAATCCGTTCAAAGCCGCAAAGCCTACAGCCGAACCTCTCGGCCCTATGGTCTGAACATCAATAAACTTTATTGCCAATGTCCACAATACAAACAACAAAAATAAGGCGAGTGTTACATAAATGTTTTTTCTGAATTTTTTCTTCATTTTCAATCAATCCTTTAAAATGTATTGGCTTTTGCCTGAGTACATTCTAAGCGGACAGCGAAATAAAATAAAGAATTTGTGCGTAACATCAATGATACGCTTCGTATCAAGCCCATTTTATGAGCATTAATGCCTTGATAAGCAAAAATACGAACATAAAAGCCGCTGCATACGGCTGTAAACTGACCGTAAATATGAGTACACCTGCCGCACTGAGTCCGAGCGAAGCTTTATACCTGCTTTTCATCCAGAACCCTGCTTCGGTATTCTGTAACGCCAGCAGCAGTATCCCCCATATAACAATAGCAGATACAATAATTAAATATGCTGTTTTCATATAAATCTGAATTTCTGTCAGAGAAAGAAGCGAAACCTCCTGAACGGCATTTCCGACTTTCTGCCCGAAAAACGGAAGAAAAAGAAATATTCCCGCACAACAGTCAAGAAGTCCGAAAACAAGACTTCGGAAATGATTTTCCTTTTCTTTGTTTTCCACCTCCGCTATCGTAAGTATTGCGTCACTTGAAAGCAGTTCGTCCAAAGATACCGAGAAAAATTTTGATATTGCTTTCAGTGAATCAATACTGGGGTATCCTCTGCCTGACTCCCATTTTGAAATTGCGGTGCGTGAAACATAAAGCATTCCTGCAAGTTCTTCCTGAGTAAGACCTTTCTGTTTTCTCAGCTCCTGTAATTTTTCATTAAACTCCATAAACCTGTAATTCTCCAAACCGATAAACATTTATTTGTAAAATAATTCAGTCAATTTTCCAGTAGTTATAATTAAAGCTTTCAATATAAATGGGAGTATCAATATTTTTTCCGTTTGTATCAACGGATCTCCAGAAGTCAGGCTGGTTCATTAAGCTTTCACCGACATAATACATCATCAGATAATTATTAGCTTTATCTTCGGACAGAGTATAAATTCTTTCATCGGTATCTTTTTGTCCGTCCTGAACAACATACCCTATGCACTTATCAATATCATCTGAATTTATTGCTCTCTTTATCGTACCATAAGGCATATAAATTCTTCCGTTATACTCTATCGTACTGTAGCCTGCTTCATCATCGCTTTTGTCGATGTACTCTCCCATTTCAAAGACAACAGGATTTTCAGGTAATTCAGGATAATTTACTTTTAAACAGCCTGATAATGTTATCATAGCAATTACAATAATCAGCAAAACAACATATTTCTTCAAAATCCACCACCTGCAAAATTCAATTAAAAATTAAAATGTATCTTTTATTTTTTCGATTTTCTTTTTTCAATAATATTATCTATTTCTTTCTTATCAAACAAATAGTGCTTATTGCAGTAGTGACATATTGCCTCAACCTTGCCCTTTGAGTTGACTAATCCCCTGAGCTGGTCATCTGTCAATGTTGCAAAACTCTGTTCAACTCTCTGCTTACTGCAAGTACAATAATAATGAACAGGTCTTTCTTCAAGTACCTCAACATTAAATCCGTCCAGTGCCATTTTACACATATCAACCAGACTGATACCCTTTGCCATCATAGTAGTTACAGGCTCAAGCTTTTTTATATTGCTCTCCAGCTTTACGGCTGTCTGCATATCAGCTCCGGGTAAAAGCTGTATCAGCATTCCTCCCGAAAGCATAGCACCTCCATCATTTTTGGCTACAAGAACTCCCAATGCACATACTGTAGGTATCTGCTCGCTGTTTGCGTAGTATGCGGTAATATCCTCGGCTATTTCTCCGCTTACAAGCTCTACAACTCCGTTGTAAGGCTGACCTGTTCCGTAATCCCTTATAACGTAAAGATAGCCGTTTTTTCCGACAGCCTTTCCTACATTAAGCTTTCCGTTTGAGTGGTACTCCGTCTTACAGTTAGGATTTTGTACAAACCCTCTTACATTTCCGTCACTTGTTGCGGAAGCTATCATTGAACCTAACGCTCCGTCACCCTTTACTCTGAGAGTAAGAGCGGCTTTTTTCTGTTTAAGCTGAGCTCCCATCAGTGAAGCTCCCGTCAGAAGTCTGCCAAGTGCTGCGGTTGCTATCGGTGAAAGCTTATGAACCTGCTGTGCCGCAGCTACAATATCGCTGCTGTCTATCGCACTTGCAACTATACTTCCGTCACTCGTTATACATCTTATAATCTTATCCATAATTTTTATTTCCTTTTGTTTTCTTTTTTATATCAAAGCTTTCTAGCTATATATACAACCCTCTGACAATCGGGTTCGGGAGCTTTGAACGTATTCCACGCAAATCTGTCAAGAAGCTCAAAGCCTGCCTTATCAAGCATAGTACATATTTCTTCATCTGAATACGCTTTTTCCCGAAAGCTTTCACTGAACCGTCTGTAACAGGTACTCTTTTTATCTTCAAGCCTTTCAAAAAAATCAAGCGATATATCAACCGTTCTTTTATCGCTGCAAAGAGTGTTCTGCCATACGCAGTACACATTTTCCGTATCATATACAAACGTATTGTCTGCAAGTATCTGCTGATGCTTGTAGACTGTATTTACATCAAATATGAAGAGTGCCTGCGGATTCATAAAAAATGATACCTTTGAAAATGTTTTCTGAACATCTTCAATATCGGTAATATGATTAATGCTGTCAAGGGTACATATGCAGGTATCTATAGTTCCGTAAAGGTCTATGCTCTGCATTTTCTGCCTTAAAAACAGCATACCGCTTATACCGTTTTCCATTGCTTTTTCCTGAGCCTCGGAAAGCATTTCCGCCGAAGCGTCTATGCCGTATATATCAACTCCAAGCTTTTTGAGCATAACCGTAAGAGTTCCCGTTCCGCAAGCAAGATCCAGCGTTATTCCCATATCGTGACCGTATCTTTCTGAAAGCTTTATGATATACTGTGCTGCTTCTTTATAGTTTACATTTGCCGTAAGCTCATCGTAAAAGTCCGCAAAATACGAATAACTCAGCATTACTTTTATTCTCCGCTCTGATTTTCAGCTTTATCCGCAAGTTCCTTGTCTATCCTGCCGAATACCATTTCATATCCGTCACAGCCGTATATAAGCGAACGGTTTACCCTGCTTATTGTTGCCGTACTTGCTCCTGTTTCCTCTACTATGGTACTGTATACCTTTTTCTGTGTAAGCATTCTTGCTACCACTATACGCTGTGACATTGCTTTAAGCTCCTGTACCGTACACAAATCCTCAAAAAATCTGTAACATTCCTCAGGGGTTTCCAGCTTCAATATTGCGTTGAAAAGCAAATCCGTGTTGGGGTCTTTTATCTTTGAATTCATTGTACTGATTTCTCCTTGTCAAAATAAACTGAGAAAAGTTCTCTTTTTACTTAGATTTTAGCACAATCTTTTCAATTAGTAAAGTACTTTATCACGATACAGTACTAAATTACAAAATTAAATCTGTTTTCAGGTAATTGTTCAGCCGCAGTTTATTTTTTCTATAATATCTATCACATCTGAAAGGCTGTCCGCTTTGGTATAGATAATCTGTGCCGTACTGTCATCTGGCTGGGTAAGGTCGGGAACCATAACTGTAACACAGCCTGCACGGTATGCTGAAAGTACTCCGTTCGGGGAATCCTCCAAGGCAATACAGCTTGATTCGGGAAGTCCAAGTCTTTTAGCGGCTTCTATGTAAATATCAGGTTCAGGCTTGCCTTTTTCCACCATATCAGCACAAACTATTTCATCAAAGTATTCTATAATACCAATCTTTGTAAGATATTCCCTAGTTCTTTCCACAGGTGTGGCAGTCGCTACAGAACATCTAAGCCCTTTTTCCTTTATGTATCTGAGAAGCTCATCTATACCTTTTTTCTTTTCCAGTCCGTATTTTTCAATATGCTCGCTCATATACTTCTTCCTGAGTTCTCTTACTGCGTAAAAATCAAAATCATCACACACCAGAGCCTTCATCTTTTTTTCGGCTATTTCGGCAGGCAGACTGCGTATTTCCAGTATATGCTCCGCCTTTATCTGAGTAAATCCAAGCTCCCTCGCAGCTTTCATATAATACCTTTGCAGCCATTTTTCGGTATCTGTTATAACACCGTCCATATCAAAAATAACACCCTTTATTTTCTCCATTGTTTCATCTCCCTGTTTTAAATTTTGGTTTCAGCTTTACTAGAGCAGGCGATTTCAGACATAAACAGACGAAGTCTGTTTATGAAGGCAGACATACTGTCTGCCGCAAACAGCAGATGAAATCTGCTGTTTCTGAAATCGCCTTATGTGCATACCTGAAAAATGCAGTTTCCCAAAGTTCTATACCAGATGCCAGCTTCCCATTTTCACATATCTGTTAAGCATAGTATTGAAATCATCTTCTTCAACCTTTTCGCCTGCAACCTTGCACTCATTTTTATTGGAGTCTGAAGAAATAACCGTATACTGACTTGAATTAATATCGGTAAATTCGCCGTTCTCATAAGTTTCATAGTGAAAATCCGTTGTCAGTGAAGAGTTTGTCTTTGTCATTTTTCCAACATATAAAACCAGAGCATTTCCGTTCATACTGTCATTGTACAAATCGAGAAGGCAGCTTGTACCGTTTTCGGTAACAACACTCTTTATTACCTTTCGGCTTACCTGAGAACCTATATAGTGTGCAGCTTCAAGCTGACAGCCGTTTCCTCCGACATAATAAAGCAGCAAATCCGAAATACCGTCGCTGTCAATATCGGTTACATAATATCCGTAGAGCTTCATTCTGTTGCCTGCCTGACCCATTATTTCGCTGCCCTGTATGGATTCCACATAGCTTTCAAAATCATCTGTAACATTGCTGGCTTCTATTGTCATTTTGCAAAGCGGAACTGTCATACCGGGAATAAAGCCTGTAATTTCACAGTTTCCTGCTTTGCTTCCGCCTGTAATCATTCCCGAATTGCTTACCTTTGCAACTCCGTCATCTGTTGTTGTCCACTGAAGTCTGTTATAGTATGCCTGTCCTATATTGGACGGAAGTTCGGCTTTTACATAGTTGCCCTGTGAAAGCTTCGCTGTTATTGTTATATAATTGTCGAAAATCTCTCTTGAAGATTTCAGGGATGTATAGAGCAATGTAAATTCATCACGCTCTTTCTTTACTTTATCTATTTTATACTCAGACTTCTTACCCATATCTGTAAGATTAAAAGGTTCTTTGCAGTAGTATTCAGCCTGTTTTTCCATTGTTCCGTTAACTGAATACAAAGCCGTAATTTTTTCCGAGAATACAGCGTCCGCCTTTGTTGACTCTGCTATTATGCTTATACCGCCGTTTGCATCTTTGTAAACGTCCTCAATATAGCTTGCATAGCCGCCTCCTGCTATATCGCTGAAGCTTTTTTCCGACTGGTGGACAGTGTAGCCATCTCCGTATGAAGTTACAACAAATATTTTTTGCAGTTTATTTGACAGATTATATTTTATAAAAAGCTCATAATTTCCGTCACCGTCAAAATCATCTATTTTGCAGCCTGTAATTTTTGCATTACCCTTTCTGTTTCCTGCGTAGGTATATGCCTCCTTTGTACTAAGTCCGAAAACATACGAGCTCAGCATACTTATCTGGTCTATACGATAATCTTCCACCTTTATATTGAAGTTCTTTATAGAAGTATCATATCCTTCCACATAAACCCCTACCTGACATTCGCCCTTGCTCATCGGAGTAATTTTTCCCTTTGTATCTATGGCGGCGATATTTTCGTCTGATGTGGTATAACGTACATTATATTTGCTTTTTTCCTTGTTTTTGAGTTCAGCTTTAATCTGTGCAGTCTGATTTTCGACTAAATTCAGGGTCTGAGCTGAAATACTTGCTTCCAGTTCAGGTTTATCGGGTTCAGTAGGCTTCGGCTTTTCGGTCGGTCTTGTTTCTCCCTCGACATTTGAATTTGCAAGCCTTGTAATATCAAACGTACCGCCGCTGACTGCATAGAATATTCCCGTTCCCGCCAAAAGAACTGCCACACAAACTCCGATAATTACCAACAGTCTTTTTTTTGAATTTTCAAGCTTCAATCAAATCACATTCCTTTCCACAAATATTCTTGGAAGAAATTTACTTTATAATCATATCTTTTATTTTTTTTACATCTCCGTCCATAACGCTGAATCTACTTTTAAGTTCTCCCCTTACTTCGGGCGATATATTGCTGTGTATATAAAGGGAATCCAGCCCTGCATTATACGAACCCTCTATATCTGTTGTACAGTCGTTGCCTATCATTATTGTTTCGTTTCTTTTGAGGGAATATCTGTCGATAATTATATTATAAAACTCCTTATCAGGCTTGCTGACATATTCGTCCGATGATATTACTATGCCGTCAAACTTATCATATAACCCGAGAAATTTAAGTTCGGGAACAGTAAAGCTTCTCTGTGCATTTGTAAGCAGATAAACATTTTTTCCTGCTTCTCTCAGAGCAGTAAGCAGTTCCTCCGCTCCGTTATACAGCTTTATATATTTAGTTGATATTATTCTGAATATCTTTGACGTATATTCTCCGAAGCCGTCAGGAACTTCTATCCCCTTGAATTTCAGCAGATTATCAAATACATTCTCTATTCTTATGTCAATATGCTCATATACGGGATTTTTTATTCTTACCATTTCCTTTTCTCTTTCCACTTCCTCGAAATATGCCTTTTTAAGTTCTGCGGCTGAGTAAAATGCACCTTCAAAGCCGTAGAGCTCAGACATCTTTTTCCAGAGATAGCTTTTCCATTCATTTGTATTTATATCAACCAGCGTTCCGTATAAATCAAAAAGATAGTTTTTGTACATAATATGATTTCTCCCGTTCTGATGAAAATTTCTATAATACATATTCCGACCTTTTACAGCCTTTCCCGATGATTATATCATAAAACACCGTCAGAATAAATACATTTTATTATTAAAGTTTTGTTATATTATTGATAAAAAAGATTTTATCTGTAACTATTATTACTATTGCAGAAAAATGTACATTAATGTATTAAAATCCCGCATTATGTATGTTATATTTTTAAGTTTACAACAGATTTCTTAAATGATATAATCTTTTAACGGAAAAGAGGGATTTTATGCAGGCACATACAGAGGCATATACGCATTTCAATATGTCGATAATCGGAGGTTTTTTCGGGTGTTTCGCTATAATCAGCTTTTGTGATGTATTTGCAAACGCACAGACTACCAATATGATAAAAATTATAAACGATATTGCAAGAGGTGATTTCCTGTCTTTTTTTCTGCGTATGGCAGGACTTATTGTATATTTTTCAGGACTTAGTCTTTCAGTTATCATTCCTCATTACAGCAGAATAAACCTTAAATATCTGTCACTTATATTTAATACCCTGTCTGTTGCGGCTATTGCTTTTATGCCTTCCAATGTAGAAAACAGCTTCTATACATATCCACTGTTTTTTTCTATGGCATTTCAGTGGACAGCTTTTCCGGGAGCTTTCGGATTTGCAAGCTCCTGTATATTTTCCACTAATAATTTCAGACAGTTTTCAACCTCATTAACCGAATTTGTTTTCAGCAAAGAAAAGGCTATGCTGAAAAAAGCAAAATTTTACGGACTTACTCTGCTTAGTTATCATTTCGGAGCTTTAATAGCTGTTACAGGCTCTCTTTTTATAGGAAAAAACTGTATTTTCATTGTACTTATTCCCATAACAAGTGCTTTTATACTTGTATCATTCGGGAAAGCCAAAAAACAGAAAGCATAAGCTTTCTGCAAAGCTTTTTAAATTTCAGTGATTTAAATTCAGCTCTGTATCTACGCTCAGGCTGCGATTGCAGACCGTTTCAGACAAATGTCTGAAACGAAATTGCAAGGTATACCTTGCAATTTGGCAAAAGCGAACGCTTTTGCCGTCTGCAATCGCATAAGCGTACACGGAGGTATGGTATTTATATATTTTGATAAAACAGCGGAGGGGGAAGTCTTTAAAAAGACTTCCCCCTCCGCTGTTTTATACCAAACGTTCCCATCAACGCAAAGCTACAGGACAATACTATATGCGGAACTTTCAATCATAAACCGCAGACCTTAAGAACGGTCAAATCCAATCCGTGTTTACGTTTAAAAGAGCGTTTCAAATTGCAGAAATAAGAAAATAATCAGTTATATTGATATGTCAAGAGCAAGCTGATAAAGCTCATTATCGAACACTCTCTCCATATTGAGAGCCTCAGTAATATCATAGTCTACTATCTTTCCGTTAGTCATAGCAACGACCCTGTTGCCTATGCCGTTTGAAAGAAGCTCGACAGCCTTATGACCCATAGCACTTGCAACAACTCTGTCTCTCAGTGTAGGCATACCGCCACGCTGAACATGACCCAGAACAGTAAGTCTGGTTTCAACACCGGTTCTTTCCTCTATACGCCTTGCGATTTCGGCAGAACCGCCTACACCCTCTGCTACGATAACTATAAAGTGCTTCTTGCCTGTTTTCTGAGTTGCAATCATTCTCTGTATAATATCTTTTTCGAGGTCATACTCTTTTTCAGGAACGAGTATTGCGGTTGCACCGACAGCTATACCTGTCTGGAGAGCAATATCGCCGCAGCGTCTGCCCATAACCTCTATTACGCTGCATCTGTCGTGTGACTGAGCCGTATCACGTATATGGTCTATCATATCCATAGCGGTATTCATAGCAGTATCAAAACCTACAGTATACTCACTGCAAGCTATGTCATTGTCTATAGTTCCGGGGATACCTACACAAAGTATTCCCTGACCTGTCAAATCTCTTGCTCCACGGAAAGAACCATCTCCGCCGATAACAACAACACCTGATACACCAAGCTCTCTGCACGTATCAGCAGCCTTCTTCACACCTGCGGGAGTGTTATACTCCTCACTTCTTGCAGTATAAAGAACAGTACCGCCTCTGTGAATAATATCTGATACGGAACGAAGATTCATCTCAAAGACATCACCGTTAAGAAGTCCGTTGTAACCTCTGCGAACTCCTATAACTCTCATTCCTTTGCACAAAGCAGCTCGTGCAACAGCACGGACAGCCGCATTCATTCCCGGTGCATCGCCGCCGCTTGTCAACACTGCTATAGCTTTTTCTGACATTTTAAGCCCCCCAATAATTGTCTAAATATTACCTAATCTATATTATAGTTATATTCGCCATAATTTTCAAGTCTTTTTTCAAAAAGATATGTAAATATTATTCAGATATCTGCCGAATAAAAATATGCGTTATAAATGCTACTTGAAAATCATCATCATAATGAGCGTCGGCAGCAATAATATTACAAGAACTCCCATAATTAATGATACCAATGCAGGAACAATATCCTTTTTTCTTGATGCATCGCCACGCAGAGAAAAAATAAGTCTTAAAATTCCTGTAAGAAGCATAGATGCTCCGCTTACAAGGCAGAAAACTCTTATCACGCCCTCTAAATCTACAGCCATAGGTATATATCTCTCCTTTTGTAATTTATTTCTTAATCTCACCGTACAAAAACATTTTCATCTCCAAGTATGTATTTAAGCTCTCTGACAAGCGGTTCATTAAGCATAACCCAAAGATTTCTCGGGGCAGATACCTTTTTTCCTGTATCCGTAAGTCTGAAAACAACCTGAGTATTTCCGTCAAATATTTCAAGCAGATTTCTTACTTTCTTAAATTTTTCGCTTTGAAGATTATCAATTCTGATATACAGAAGATGTGTTTTGTTTCTGTTGTCATATATATTGTCTGATTTGTTTTTTTCTTCGGTATTTGTTTCGGTACTTCGTGAACGTCTGCCTTCATCGGATTTATTGTTTTTAATCTCCTGAGAAAGCTGCTTTATGCTCATTACATCGTTGCATAAAAGCTTTACCTTTTCGTCCTCACGCATACTCACTGTACCTGTAATTTTTACTACGCTTCCGTCTGACAAAAGCCTTCCGCTTTTGTCGAATACCTGCGGAAATACCATAATCTCTATACTTCCGCTCCTGTCCTCTATAACGGCAGTTGCCATAGTCTGATTATTTTTTGTGGTACGGAGCTTTACGTTTGAAAGAACTCCCAGAACGACCGCCCTGTCACCGTCCGAATACTTTTTATTTTCGTCAGCATCGCATATACCGATAATTTTATCAGGCTTAATTCTTTTTATTATATCACTATACTGGTCTACAGGGTGTCCCGAAAGATACATTCCGGTTATTTCCTTTTCCATAGCCAGCTTTTCGGGAACGGAAAAGTCATCGGCACTTGCTACAAGCTGATTTACAGGATTATCCTGTTGTTCAATAATATCATCAAAAAAGCTCATCTGCCCTGTAATATTTCTTTTATAGTCACGCTCACAGCTTTCCATCACGGTTTTAAGTGAATTTACCATTTCCCTTCTGTTATTACCCATACCATCGAAAGCACCGCATTTTACAAGACTTTCCAAAGCTCTTGAATTCATATTACTTCCGTACATTCTTTTGCAGAAATCGTAGAATGAAGTAAACTCACCGTTTTCTCTTTCAGATATAATATCATCTATGAAGCTTTTACCGATATTTTTGACGGCAACAAGTCCGAAACGTATATTTTTACCGTCTACAGTAAAAGATTTCATACTGTGGTTCACATGAGGAGGCAGCACCTTTATATTAAGTCTTGCACATTCCTCGGTATATACTGCAAGCTTTCCGAAGTTATCAAGAACGGAGGTGAGAAGTGCCGCCATATATTCACAGGGATAGTGACATTTAAGCCACGCCGTCCTGTATGAAACGTTTGCATAGGCGGCGGCGTGTGATTTATTGAAGGCATATGATGCAAAGCTTTCCATTTCAGAAAATATTTCCTCTGCAATCTTTTTGCTGACACCACGTCTTAAACAGCCATCAACCTCAACATTTCCGTTTTCATCGGTAAGACCGTTTATAAAAATATCCCTTTCACGCTCCATAACGTCCTTTTTCTTTTTGGACATCGCACGTCTTACTATATCAGCACGTCCCAGAGAATATCCTGCCATATCCCTGAATATCTGCATAACCTGTTCCTGATAGACTATACAGCCGTATGTAACGTCAAGTATATTTTTAAGCAGAGGGTGCTTGTATGTTACCTTGTCAGGATTGTGACGGTTTTCTATAAATTTGGGTATTGAATCCATCGGGCCGGGACGGTAAAGCGATATTGCCGCTATCAAATCCTCCACGCTTTCGGGTTTAAGCTGTATGAGCATATTTTTCATACCGCCGCTTTCAAACTGGAACACACCCTCGGAATATCCGTGTGAAAGCATACTGAATGTTTTTTTATCTCTTTCATCGATTTCAGCTTCACTGTAATTCGGATTTGAAGCTTTTATCATAGTTTCGGCATCATTTATTACCGTAAGGTTTCTAAGCCCCAGAAAATCCATTTTGAGAAGTCCCAGCTCTTCAAGAGTGGTCATAGTATACTGCGTGACTACCGCATCATCATTTTTGGCAAGCGGTACATACTCGTTTACAGGTTTTTCGGTAATAACAACACCTGCCGCATGCTTTGAAGCGTGTCTTGGAGTTCCTTCTATAGCTGCTGCGGTATCTATAAGCTTATGTATCGTGGAATCGGTATCATATCTTGATTTAAGCTCCTTTGAAGCTTCAAGTGCTTTTTTAAGGGTTATATGAAGCTCGTTCGGTATAAGCTTTGCAACTGCGTCCGCCGCAGAATAAGATACCGCCATAGCTCTTGCAACATCTCTCACAGCACCTCTTGCCGCCATCGTTCCGAATGTGACAATCTGTGCTACGTGTTCCTTTCCGTATTTTCTGACAACATAGTCTATAACCTCCTGCCGTCTTTCCGTACAGAAATCTATATCAAAGTCGGGCATACTCACACGCTCGGGATTAAGAAAACGCTCAAAGATAAGATTGTATTTTATCGGGTCTATGCCCGTAATTCCTATGCAGTATGCCGCAAGACTTCCTGCTCCCGAACCTCTGCCCGGCCCTACGGGTATTGAGTGCCTTTTTGCATACTGTATAAAATCATTGACTATAAGATAATAGTCAACGTAACCCATCTGATTTACTATGCCAAGCTCATAGTCAAGCCTTTCTGTCAGACTTTTTTCGGGATTTCTTCCGTATTTTTCGTAAAGTCCTTTATAGCACTGATTTTTGAAGTACTCAAAATGGTTCTGATTGTCGGGTACATCAAAATGAGGAAGCTTTGTTTTTCCGAACTCAAAACTTACATTACACCTGTCGGCGATAAGCTGGGTATTATCCACGGCTTCGGGAACTTCGGCAAAAATTTCACGCATTTCATCTTCCGACTTCACATAAAACTCATTTGTTCCGAACTCTATTTTATTCGGGTCATTTATTGTATGGTTGGTCTGTATGCACAACAGAATTGAATGCAGCTCGCTGTCCTCTTTATTTATGTAGTGACAGTCATTCGTGGCGACAAGCGGTATTCCCGTTTCCCTTGAAAGCCGTATAAGCTGAGGCAGTACAATAAGCTGTTCCCTTAAATTATGGTTCTGAAGCTCTATATAAAAATTGTTTTCACCGAAAAGCTCACGGTAATAGCAGGCTGTCTTTTTTGCTCTGTCGTAATCCCCTGCAAGAATGTCCTGCGGTATTTCTCCTGCAAGACACGCCGAAAGACATATAAGTCCCTCGTGATATTCCTCCAGAAGCTCTCTGTCTATTCTAGGCTTACCGTAAAAACCCTCTGTCCAGCCTTTGGATACAAGCTTTATAAGGTTCTGATAGCCTGTATTGTTTTGGCATAAGAGTATAAGGTGATAATTTTTTCTTTCACCGCTTCCGATTTTTTTCAGTCTGCTTCCAGATGCCACATATACTTCACATCCTATTATCGGCTTTATTCCTTTTTTCAGAGCTTCCTTATAAAAATCCACCGCCGCATACATATTTCCGTGGTCGGTAACCGCAACCGCATTTCCGCCGTATTCCTTAACCTTGTCGATAAGCCTGTCAATTCTGCACGCACCGTCAAGCAGACTGTATTCGCTGTGAATGTGCAAATGTACAAAAGACATTCCTTTATCACCCTCTTTCATAATAATATCAGATATAAGCTCATTTCTGCTTACTGCAATCCTCCGCAAGCTCCATAAGCTTCTGAAGCCTGTGATTAACTCCGCTTCGGCTTATCGGCGGATTCAGATTTTTTCCTATATCCCTCAGCGACATATCGGGATTTTCAAGCCGCATAACCGCTACGTCACGCAGCTCACCGCTCAGACTTTCAAGACCTGCACAATCACGGATTTTTTCTATGGCTTTTATCTGTTTCATAGAGGCTGTTATGGTTTTTTTCATATTTGCAACCTCTGAATTGATTTTTCTGTTTGTATTGTTGCGTATTTCCTTTATGATTTTTGTTTCTATTATGTTCATTGAAGCTATGGGAGCATTCATAAATGCGAGCAAATCCGAGATTTGCTCGCTGTCCTTGAGATAGGCAACGTATATACCTTTACGCTCAACTATTTTAAGCGTATACATAAGTCTGTCCACACCGCTTATAAGCTTTACCAAATCCCTGCAAAGATTTCTGTACGGAACTGCAAATTCCAGATGATAGTCTTTTTCGGGATTATTCACAGAACCGCAGCTTATAAAAGCTCCCCTTAAAAATGCGGAAACGGAAACATCATCTTCAAGCATAGCGTTATTTATACGTCTGCTTATTTCGTTACCGACATATCCGAAATACTTGAAAACACGCTCACATTCACTTTTTACAGGAAGCGATACGGTAAAAATACTTCCTCCTCCGTGCCTTTCGGTAAGAACGGACGTTTTTTCTGTAATAACTCCGAAGCCTGCACTCATAAGCTCACAAAATCTGTTTGCGGCAAAAGCATTTTCCGTACTGAAAACTATATTATCCGCACCGAAACGCTTACAGTATAAAAGCATACCATAGCATTCAGATGTCATTTCCTCTCTGCTGTTTATTTCTGTTCTGCAAAGCTCCTTTTTTGTATCAGACGAAAAGGACATTTCAAAATCCACCTCCGTCAAAAATAGTCCGTTCAGCCTTTTCTTATATCCCTGTGGCTTATTATAACCTTATATCCCTTTTCAGTAAGGTAATGATACAGCATAAACGCAAACGTCACGCTTCTGTGATGACCGCCTGTACAGCCTATTCCTATAATAATCTGACTTTTTCCCTCTTTTTCGTAAAGCGGAAGTGAAAAGTCTATCAGATCCACTATCTTTTCGTAAAGCTTTACGCTCTCCTCTTTGGACATTACATAATCTCTTACTTCTTTATCCAGACCTGTTTTATTTCTCAGTTCGTCTATATAGTACGGATTTGGCAGACATCTTACATCAAAAACCAAATCCGCCTCCGAAAGAATGCCGTACTTGAACCCGAATGACATACAGGATATTGTTATTCCTTTTTCCTGATTTTTGAGGAAAAGCGTCTGAACTCTTTCCCTGAGCTGTGCTGCGTTAAGAAGTGTACTGTCTATTACATAATCGGCTTTTTGTCTTACA
Organism: uncultured Eubacteriales bacterium; assembly: GCA_900316025.1. Classification (GTDB taxonomy): domain Bacteria; phylum Bacillota; class Clostridia; order Oscillospirales; family Acutalibacteraceae; genus CAG-964. The sequence goes on along the minus strand of ONBJ01000007.1, from coordinate 20,165 downwards.
TATGAAAGCAGCTCTCTTTCAAGCTTTACGGCATCTACTGTAGAACCGTTGCAGACATCAAGAAGCGGGTGTTTTCTTCGTGTCTGCTTATATCTTGTTATAAGAACGTCATCTCGGCTGTCGAGAAAAAGAAGCTCATACTTTGCACCGTCCAGCTTCATACTTGTCAGGGATTTTGAAAGCTCCTTATAGTCTGAACTGTCCCTGACGTTTGTCACTACTGCTATCTTTGACAGTTTCTGGTCTGATGAATTTTTACTCAGCTCATAAAATGTGGAAATCATTACAGGCGGAATATTATCCACGCAATAATAGTTTATATCCTCAAGAGTATGCAATGCACTTGACTTTCCTGCTCCCGACAAGCCTACAACTATTACAAAATCCATATATGTCTGCCACCTTTTCAATGTCTTTCAGTTAAAATTTTCCTATCGGCTTGACCTCACATTCAAGCTCAATCCCTGAATGCTCATTAACTGTTTTCTGTACCAGCTTTATAAGCTTCATAACGTCCTTACAGGTAGCTTCTCCCTTATTTATAATAAAGCCTGCGTGTTTTTCGCTTACCTGTGCTCCTCCGACTGATTTTCCTTTAAGTCCTGCTTCCTGTATGAGAGTTCCTGCAAAATACCCCTCAGGTCTTTTGAAAACACTTCCTGCACTGGGAAAGTCAATGGGCTGCTTATCTCTTCTTTTCTGCATAATTTCGTCCATACGGTTTCTTATCTCAACAGGCGAATCCCTGTGAAGTCTGAATGACGCTCCTGTTATCACATAGCCGTTTTCGGTATATATGCTGTGCCTGTAACTCATATCCATCTGAGATATTCCGAAGCTGCCTGTTTTTCCGTCTTTATCAATATAGCTGCTGCTTGCAACTACATCTTTCATTTCCTTTCCGTAAGCACCTGCATTCATATATACTGCTCCGCCCACGCTTCCGGGTATTCCCCACGCAAATTCCAGACCGCTCAGTCCCTTGTCGGCGGCATAGCTGCAAAGCTTTGCAAGACTTACTCCCGATGCACAATATACGGTTTCATCGTCAAGCATTTTTATTTTGTTGAAATCTCCGTCAAGCCTTATCACGATACCCTCAATACCGTTATCCGAAACAAGAAGATTTGAGCCTTTTCCAAGTATAAATACAGGAACTTCATTTTCCCTGCACCTTTGCAGAATATCAATAAGACCCTCTATATTGTTTACTGTTATAAAAACGTCGGCATTTCCTCCTATTTTGAATGTAGTATGTCTGCTCATACTTTCATTTCTCTTTACCTCAAACCCATATCTTCCCGCTATCTCAATAATACTGTTCACGTAGTACATATTTCCTCCGTATATCGTTCAATGTATTTTTTATTTATGCAATAAAGCTGTGCTGTATGAATGATATTCTGCTTTAAATAAAATCAGATTACCAGTCCAGCGTTCTTTTGTTATCCTCTATTCCTATGTCCATACCCAGATTTGCCAGAAGTTCCTGTGCGGCATTATATCCCATTTTCTTCTGTCTGTTGTTCATAGCTGCAACCTCTATGATAATTGACAGGTTTCTTCCGGGCTTTACGGGTATTGTAAGACAGGGTACTTCAACGTCAAGGATTTCAGTATATTCATTATCTATTCCCATACGGTCGTATACCTTGGCTTTATCCCAGTTTTCAAGCGTGATTACCATATCAATCTTTTCGCTTACCTTTACAGAACCCATACCGAATATACGCCTTGCATTGATAATTCCTATGCCTCTCAGTTCTACAAAGTGGCGTATGTTTTCGGGTGAACTTCCTATAAGCGTCTTGCTTGATACTCTTCTTATTTCGACCGCATCATCGGCAATAAGTCTGTGACCTCTTTTCATAAGTTCGATTGCCGTTTCACTTTTTCCTACTCCGCTGTCACCTGTCAGAAGTATTCCTTCGCCGTATACCTCGACAAGAACTCCGTGTCTTGTAATTCTCGGAGCAAGTTCAGTATTGAGGAATGTTATAAGCGATGCCATTATATCACAGGTTGACTCGTCAGACCTTAATATTGATACCTCACATACCTTTGCTACCTTCATAAGCTCATCTAAAATTTCCAGATTTCTGGAAACTATTACCGCAGGCGGTTTTCTTTGCAGAATATTGTTCAGAACATATGCTCTTTGTTCGCTTCCGAAACGCTTTAAATATGCGTACTCTGTATTTCCCAAAAGTATAAGCCTTTCGGGAGTGTAAAATTCAAGAAATCCCGTAAGCTCAATTCCCGGACGGATTACATTCGGTGATTTTATGTATATGCTGTTTGCATCTGACGGAGTATATATAATCTCCATCTGAAGCTCCTTCGCTATCTTTGCGAGCGACACCTGAAATCCCGTATTTCCTTTCATAAATGAATACACCCACTTTTATATAAAATAATTATAACTTACTCTTAATAACATAAAAAATTTTTCTGTACAAAATACATTTCATAAGCTTTCTGAAGTCCCTGATGATAATTATAACAAAACTCCGCCTAAATTTAAAGAACTTTTTTACTTTTTAGTAAGAAATTTATTATTATATTTTTGAAATTTTATAAAAGATAACCTTTTTTTGAAGTACTTAATCTTTACTTTGAAAAATGCCCGAATACCGTTTTCGGGTATTCGGGCATTTTAAGCCTGATGTTCTATCTCACAGATATTTCTGAGGATATATTGTATGTTCCGTTTTTTATGAACTTTTTCCAGTCTTTAACGGTATTATATATCTTTTTGTCACTAAATCTCAGCCTTTTTCCAAAACCGAATATATCACTTCCGTTTTCGGTACATTCTTTCACGGCATCACGTGTTATACTGTTTATGCTTTTCTCAATTTTTTCCTCTATGTTTTTCTTATCGGAAATATATTCATACATATTCGCCTCAGCTTTTACAACTATATTGCAGTACATAACGCCGTTTTCAGCCTTTACATTTGTTTCCGTGTTTATATTGCTGAGAGAAAAGCTTTTTTGCTCTCCCTCTACAGGTATTGCTTCTCCTGACATATCGGTTTTTCCCCTTATAACCGCTACCCCCATAGTCTGACTGCTGCTAAGGATATGGCTCAGCTTATCGCCGTCAAAAACAGCTATTCCATTTGATTTTATCTTATTATCCTCTGCTGATATGAACGCTGTGCAGGCTGATGATGACCTGCTGCGTATATCTCCCCAGAATGTATACAGCGGCATTGTTATGCTAAGTCCGACTGTACTCTCATTATCGGAAATTCTCGTGATAACTTCGGGAGTAATACTGTCCTGCTTCATAATTTCTGCCGCACTGTCCTGTGCCGCAAGCACACTTATAGACGGCTTGAACTGATAATATCCCGCAAAAAATTCCATAGCTTCATTTACTCCGCTTTCGCACAAGCTTCTGCCGAGAATAACAAATGAATTGTGACTGTACAAAGGCTCAAGACCGTTGCCTGTTACTATATCAGATACAGCTTCGGTTATTGTTCTACCCTTTCCTGTTGCGGTTTTGTGAGAATTTCCGCTTTCATCATTATGCGTGTTTATATACATAACAGTTACCTTGTAATCTCCGTCCGCAAAATCTATGCCCATACCCTGTACTATCATTTTTTCATTAAGCTGCTTTATATTACAACCCTGCAAGGATAATACAGCCACAAACATAAATAAAACAACAAGCACCTTTTTCAACAATAAACACTTTCCTTTACATCATATCTGCATACCGCTGCATTTTTTTCTGCGTATGTTTACAACTCCTAATACAAGCGGTATTATAACCCCTGTCAGCATTGTAAATATGAACAGAAGCTTTACATCAAACAATAAATTAAATATTCCGTTTGTTCCCGATACTGCGGTTGAAACAAATACTATAACCGCTCCCGACAGAATAATTGAAAGCTTTGCGGCTTTGTTTCCGAAAATTCTTTTTACGCATACGGATATGAGGTATATGAAAAGTGATATTTTAACAAACATTCCTGCCGTCCAGACACCCAGAAAAATTCCGTCAAGCCGCCTTGTAACTCCCAGTGATGCAATCGCTGTTACGGTGTATACGGGAAATACCTGTGTATCGAGATAATCTCCGAGTACCGCTGTAATCATAAAAATCATAACCGCCATTGATAAATATACTCCAAAAGCCCAGCAGACAGCTCCCCTTTTCAAATTTCCCGATGCTAAAGGAAGAAGAAACGCCATCGCAGGAATACATGAGTTTTTGGCAATGGCATTAAAAACAGTTTCCATAATATCCGTACTGTTTTCCATAGACGGAGGTTCAGTGTTCAGAATATCTGCTTCAGGTATAAGTGAAAATATAAGGACTATGAGTGCTGCCACAATAATTATGAATATAAGCGAAGAAGCTCTTCCCAATGCCTCTATGCCTTTGTACGCCGCATAAACCGCCGCTCCCACAACCGCCAGCGAAAGTATGAATACAGATGTATTCGGATTTGCTGCGTTTTTTACCATAATATCAAAAAATGATATTGTATTTATAAGTATCCATAAAAAATACAGACCGTATATTAATGCCACAGCTTTTCCCAGCCACCTGAAAACAGAAAAGGCATTATCCGTTACATTTCTGTTTTTATTTGTTCTTATCATAAAATATACAGGAACAAGCATAAAAAATGTAATAACCATAGCTATGACAGATGCCGTAACTCCGTATCTCAGACTTCCTACATCGGAACTGTAACTGCTGTACGTTACGTTTACTACCATTCGGCTTATATAAAGCATCATAAAAAGCTGTCCTGCCGAAAGTCTTTCAAGCGTTTTCATTTTTACTCTTCCTCTTGCAAAAAATCATTTATAAAATATTGTAAATATAGGGTATCATAGAATTTTTTATAAATTCTATATCATTTATGGTATTCTCGCATTCTGTGACAAATGTGTCCTTGTCATATATGAGTACATTCTTTACAGTAGTGATTTCTTCGTCAATGGACTCGGTATTGTTATGAATCAGCATTGAATTAAGTATTTCGCTGCTTTGCTCCCATATACCTGTTGCTCTTTTTATGCTTTCCTCCGTCTGACTGACATTACCTTTATGATACTGAACCAATGCTTTTTTTAATTCATTTTCGGTCTTTTCGGATACGTTTATAACGTAGATACTTTCAAAAAGTGCTGTTCCTGCAACTGCTGTAAATAAAATTATCGCTGCCAACAATCTTTTCACAATATTAAATCTCCTTTTTTATTATGCTGTATCCTTTTTCAAGATTTACGGTCATAATAAACACATCTTCAATGCTTAAACTGCTTTTTTTAAGCTTACTCTCTATCCATTTTCTGTCTACTCCGCAAAGCTTCATCGAACTTTCGGCAAGCTCGCCGTCACTTATAACCACAAACTCAAACGAAACTGTTTCGTCCTTTATTCCCAACTGTTCCGCCGTTACATTGTCCTTCAGAGTCTTTTTAAGTACGCTTAAATTTCCGTTGGTTTCAATTATGGCATACTCAACATCGCTTAACGAAAATACTCCTGCCTGCCTTAACTGCTCTGTCAAATCCTCTGTAGTCATTCTCAGCATCTTCATCTTGTTCTGATTTATAACTCCGTTTTCGATTATTACCTGCGGATGTCCGCATACTAAGCCTCTGAATCTGCTGCTCTTCATCATTATAAAGCTTATAGTTACCTCGCAGCCTACCAGCAACATAATCGGTATTATACCGCTTATTAACGGAAGCGTAGGCTCCTGCATAGGTATTACCGCTATATTTGATATTAAAAGAGTAACAACAAGCTCACTGGTCTGAAGCTCACTTATCTGTCTTTTTCCCATAATTCTAAGCATTGTCAGAATAACTGCGTAAAGTATAATAGTTCTTATTACGGAAACTGCCATCTTTTTCACCTCTCTCTTAGTTTGCTGAAAATAAAACATATTATTCACTGCTTTGGATAGCATTTCATATTCTCTGTCTGAGATAAAGAAAGAGGTTGTGCGGTTTGCTGCGGTGCGATTTCAAGCTTCGTGAACAAGGTCACGAAGCCAAAAAGTGCTTCAGCACTTTTTGCATCAAAATACTTTGTATTTTGATGTTGAAATCGCACCGCAGCGAACCGCACGACCTCCGTATACGTTAAAACCACGTACTGCCGTCAGCTACACAAATCCTCCAGCAGTCTTTTAAGCTTGGTATCAGAAACAGCTTCTATACCACTTACAAGTCTGAACCTGTCCTCTTCTGGCAACGCTGAAACACATCTTGCGGTTACCTTTAAGGGCTTGGAGTTTCCTTTTTCAAAGACAGCCACCATACCGTTATATTCTCTGACAACATACGTTCTGTATACTGTGGTATCTGAGCTTGCTGTAGGTTCTTCGGTAGGTGTATGTGCAGAAGCACTGTCATTTCTCTGACAGCTTAAAAATGTAGATATTACGGCAGCCGACATAAACATAATAAATGCCATAGTTACAAAGGCATTAACCCTTCTGCTCATAAAAATCACCCTTTTGCAAAAGTTTATTTAATTATATTTTGTCCTGTTTTTGCAGAATTATCAAAAAATAATGCACAAATGCCGCCTATGGCATTTGTGCATTGAATAACTGTGAGTTTAAGGGCGTTGCCCTTAAAAATCCCACCAAAGGCTCTGCCTTTGGAAACCGCAAGCCTTTGAAAAGGCTTGACCTAAACTTTATGTTTTTATGTCATAAATATGTTTAATGACCCAGAACGCTGAGCAGTACACCTGCAGCAACTGCCGAACCGATAACACCGGCTACGTTAGGACCCATAGCGTGCATAAGCAGGAAGTTTGTGGGATTTTCAGCCTGACCTACTTTCTGAGAAACACGTGCAGCCATAGGAACAGCAGATACACCGGCACTTCCTATAAGAGGATTGACCTTACCGCCTGTAGCGAAGCACATAAGCTTTCCGAACAGAACACCGAATGCAGTTCCTATACAGAAAGCAATCAGACCAAGGAGTATAATTTTAAGGGTGTTAATATTCAGAAATACTGTTCCTGTAGCGGTAGCACCTACAGTAGTTCCAAGGAATATTGTAATGATATTCATAAGCTCGTTCTGAGCTGTTTTGAAAAGCCTGTCAACAACGCCGCTTTCTCTGAAAAGGTTTCCGAGCATAAGCATACCTACCAGTGAAGCCGCATCGGGGAGGAATATAGCAACTACTATTACAACAAGAACAGGGAATATAATTTTTTCAAGTTTTGAAACAGGTCTTAACTGAACCATTTCTATGGCACGTTCTTTTTTTGTTGTGAGAGCCTTCATTATGGGAGGCTGAATTATAGGAACGAGTGCCATATATGAATATGCCGCAACCGCAATAGGGCCGAGAAGCTCAGGAGCAAGCTTTGATGTAACAAATATAGCTGTCGGGCCGTCAGCACCGCCGATTATTCCTATAGCACCTGCCTGCTGTGCAGTAAAGCCTAAGAATATAGCACCTGTAAAGGTTATAAATATACCAATCTGTGCGGCAGCTCCGAGAATAAAGCTTTTGGGATTAGCTATAAGAGGGCCGAAATCTGTCATAGCACCTACACCTAAGAATATAAGCGGAGGGTATATACCGAGCTTTACACCCTGATACAGATAGTAGAACAATCCGCCTGTATGAGGTATATTGTAATAATCAACACCCTGCATAGTGGTTATTGCATAATTTGCAGTTTCTCCTCCGTGAGCCGCCATATAATCCTTTACAGCAATAAGCTCGGTAGAGGGTGCACCCATAATATTGGGATAAAGATTAACCAACAGCATACCGAATGCTATGGGCAGCAAAAGCATAGGCTCATACTGCTTTTTTATAGCAAGGTAGAGAAGCAGTATAGAAATTAAAATCATCACATAATTCTGCCACGCCAGATAACATATACCTGAGTTCTGAAGCAAACCTTGTAATGACTGTAAAAATCCGTTCAAAATTTCCATTCAACACATTCCTTTCATAACAGATATATCAAAGCACATTAAAACGGTCTTGTATTGTCGAATATTCCCGCCGTACTCCATACAGGTCGTGATTGTGGAACTCTTCTGATTGATTTGACTCTGACATTGCCCTCACCGTAAGCAGCGACTACTGCAGCGGCTATGACAGCAACAATCTCATCATTCAGACCGTTTTCATCGAGCTGTGACACATCACCTGCCGTTTCTTCAATTTCAGGTTTGTTCTCAGAAGTGTTTTCTGTTGTGACTGCGGCAAGCTGCAGCTTCTTTTTATTTTCGGCACTTTCAAGAGCCTTGCTTACAACCGTTCCGTAAAGCTTAATCAGACCTATAAGCAAAAGAAGAACAGAAAATACCACTACAAATCCTGTAATCAGAATTGTCAGTGAAATAATAACTCTTTCATTCATTGGCATTATGGTTCAACTCCTTTATAAAATTAATTTTTTAATACAATGGCAAAAAAATGCCACTCTATAAATCTGTATATTATTATAACCTACTCAAAATTTATTTTCAACAATTATTCATATTCATTTTAAGCCGTTGTAATAACTTCGTCAAAATATACAGTTTTTTGTTTTGTATTACAGCGTTTTAACAGTAAAAATAATTATAATCGTTCATCTGTTCATCAAAATACTATGTAAAAAATCTCAGGCAGAACAAAATACCTCAGGTCTTTGAAAATACCTGAGGTCAGTTTATTTTATATTTTTATAAAATGCAAGTGTTCTGAAATTATGCTCGGATATACAGAGAAGATATTCCTCTGAACAACGTTCAAGAAGCTCCATACCATCGGAGGAAAGCTTAAAATTAAAAAGCCTGTTAAATTCCGAATATACGCAATGACGCATAGCGGTAACGACACTGCGTGGTATTTCTATGCTGTGTACGTCTGATTTTGATATACAGTCGGAGCATACAATCTTTCCCGAGTATGGCAGGAAGTACATTTTTTCAGTTTCGTAACATTTGCAGAAAGTGCAGCATATCAAACCAGGCATATATCCGCTTATGCACATCATTCTTAGCTCCACAACAGACTTTATGAGCTGTGCGGGACGTTTTTTCTTATTCAGAAAATACAGTGCATTCAGTATCAGCCTGAGAAAATCTTCGGCATCTGTTTCCTTTGGTGCAAAATGCTCCGAAAGCTCGCAAAAATACTGAGAAAGCGACATATCTTCAATGTTGTTTCTCAGATTTATAAACATCTCTTCACATACGGCATCGTCTATTATGTATGTATCCCGACCAAAGTATATCGAAAGTCGGGAATAACACAAAAGTCTTGTTGCCGCTCCTTTGGCACTTTTCAGACTTTTACAGTTTTTGACAAATGCTCTTATAACGCCTGATTTTCTTGTGAGAACTGTTACAAGACGATCTTTTTCTCCTACACTTTGTTCACCTATTATCAGTCCGTCCGTCAGTATCTTCATTTTTATCCTCCTGCACCAATGTGCCGTCATTACCGCTTCTGAAATACTCAGGCATACTTTCCTTCTGAGCATCTCTGAGCGACGTATATTTCAGGTAGTCTATAACGCTTCCTGTTTCAATAAACCCCGACCACGCATCATATATATCCATATCATTACACACCTCTGCATAAATAATCTCAATTACAACTATATGATTTCACAATAGCTTATATTTACAGTATTGCTCATTATCTGCGGAAATATCGGGTGTAATTTTCGGAATAAATAATTACATTTTCTGCGGCACTCCATACCAATAATATATACAATAAAAATATCAGCGTCAATATGATATTTAAAAAATACTTACGGCTACGCTCAGGATGCGATTGCAGACGACAAAAGCTGAAGCTTTTGTCAAATTCAAAGCCTTGCTTTGAATTTCACGGCAGCAAATGCTGCCGTGGTCTGCAATCGCACTGCCGGAGTACATTCTGCAAACAAAAAGTATGTGCAGAAATTTTTCGGTAATAAATCCGAATTTTATGTAAATATTAACACTGAAAGTATTAAACGGAGGTTTATATAAAATGAGATTAAGAGCCAGAGTAAAGCTTATAAGCTATATAAGTGCATCTGTACTTGTCATATTCGGAGCAGGCATAGTAGGCTTCAATATGGCTGAAAACTATCGTACCAGAACACAGTATTCATACCAGAGGTCACTAAGTCAGCTTTCGGATTACTGCTCGTCCATAAAAACGACACTTGAAAAAAGCTCATACGCAAATACCCCTCCCCAGCAGTACGGACTTGCGTCCAAGCTTATGGTTGAGGCTGAGGGTGCAAAAAATGCACTGAGCCAGCTTCCTGTTTCACAGAATGACGGCGAGGGTATTCAGAAATATTTGACTCAGGTCGGAGATTTCGCTTCATTTTCGATAGGAAAGCTCTCAAGAAATGAAACACTGAGTAAGGATAACAAATCCGCACTTAAAAAGCTTTCCGAATATGCTGACAATATCGCCCCCAAAATAGAGGAGCTTTCGGCAAAATTCGGAGATGGTGAAGAAAATATCGGAAATGCCGTTGCTTTAAAAAGCAACTTCGGTTCAGATACAGAACCTAATCAGAAATCGAGCTTTGACAACAGCTTTCTGACAGTAAGCAAAAGCTTTGTTGACTATCCAAGCCTTATTTATGACGGCCCTTTTGCGGACAGTGTTCAGCAGAAAAAGCCAAAGTTTACAGAAAATTCAAAGGAATGTTCCGCTCAGCAGGCACAAAAAATTCTTGCTGATTTCGTAAACAGGGATTACCGTGAAATAACCTACAGAGAAAAAAGAAAAGGAGTTTTACCTGTATATGTCTTTGATGGTGATAATCTTTACGGTACTGTCACGGTAAAAGGAGGTTATGTATGCGAGGTATACAATACGGATTATCCGTCAGATGACAGCAAAATCAAATATAAAGAAACTCTTCAGAAAGCAGAAGATTTCTTAAAGCGTCAAAAAGTATATGATATGAAGGACAGCTATTATGTTATTCACAATTCGGTATGCACAATAAACTTTGCTTACAGTCAGAACGATATTATTTGTTACGGCGATTTGATAAAGGTTGGTGTTTCGACTGTTACAGGAGATGTCGTAATCTATAATGCAGAGGGTTATATTATGAACCATACCGAAAGGAATACGGAAAACAACTTAATATCAGAACAAAAGGCTTGTGAAAGCGTAAGCAGTGAGCTTGATATAATTTCCTCACAGAAAGCACTTATCCCTATGCAGAACGGAAAGGAAGTTCTTTGTTATGAGTTCAAGTGCAAGGGCAAGGATAACGAAAATGTTCTTGTCTATATAAATGCCCGAACCGCTATGGAAGAACAGATTTATATACTTCTCCAGAGCGACGGCGGAACGCTTGTTATGTAACAAAATAAAATCACCATTTAAATTTTATAAAAAAGACATTGAGTATAATTACAAATAACTCAATGTCTTTTTATTTTCAATATAAATATATTTAATTTTCCTTTGCTTCCTCTTTGCTGTCACCAAAGCTGAAAACCTTGGTTGTTCTTCCGTACTTTCTGAAGCGTTTATACCTTTGTTCGAGAAGCTCATCATCGCTCATATTCATATATTTATTGAACGTATTTACTATGAGGTTTCTGAGGCTGTCAAAAATAGGATTGTCTGCCGACTTAGGTTCTCTTATAATCCTTTCGATAACCTCCATTGTGAAAAGGTCATTAGCTGTAAGTCTTAAACATTGTGCTGCATCTGCCATTTTTTCAGGGTCTTTCCACAGTATGCTTGCACAGCCCTCAGGCGATATTACAGAATATACGGCATTTTCAAGCATCCATACCTCGTTTGCTACTGCAAGTGCCAACGCTCCGCCGCTTCCGCCTTCTCCGATAAATATAGAAAGTATCGGAGTTTTAAGCGTCATCATCTCCATAAGGTTTTCTGCTATAGCCTGTCCCTGACCTCTTTCCTCTGCACCTATTCCGCAGAATGCTCCGCTTGTATCTACAAGACACAGAACAGGTCGTCTGAATTTCTCAGCCTGCTTCATAAGCCTTAACGCTTTTCTGTATCCTTCGGGGTGAGCTGCTCCGAAGTTTTTCTCAACTCTCTCTCTGGTATTTTTTCCCTTGTCAAGACCTATTACCGTAACAGGCATATCTCCAAGCATTCCTATACCTGCCTTGATTGCCTTATCATCGGCATATCTTCTGTCACCGTGAAGCTCGAAAAATGTATCTCCGAACAATGCCTTTATAAAGTCAGACGCAGTAAGTCTGTCTGCCGCTCTTGCCGCAGTAACCCTGTCAAACGCTCTCATTTAACCTCGTCCTCCTTGTTTTCAGTCTTTTCAATGCCGTGCATAAACAGCAAGTCCGAAAGTATCTTTTTCATCTCACGGCGGTCAACTACAGCATCGACAAATCCCTTGTCCTGCAGAAATTCAGCAGTCTGAAAGTCCTTGGGAAGCTTCTGTCTTATAGTCTGTTCTATTACTCTCGGTCCTGCAAAAGCTACCAATGCTCCGGGTTCGGATAATATTATATCTCCCTCCATAGCGAAGCTTGCGGTAACTCCTCCCGTAGTGGGGTCTGTAAGAACAGTTATATACAGCAATCCTGCATCGCTGTGACGCTTTACAGCACCGCTTGTCTTTGCCATCTGCATAAGCGACAGAACACCCTCCTGCATTCTTGCTCCTCCCGACACTGTAAACGCTATTACGGGAAGCCTGTGTTCTGTTGCATATTCAAACGCTCTTGTAATTTTCTCGCCTGTAACCGTTCCCATTGAACCCATCATAAAGCCTGATTCCATAGCAAATACAACCGTTCTGTATCCGTTTACGGTACATACTCCCGTGATAACCGATTCATTTTCGCCGCTTCTGTTTTTCGCCGTGGCAAGCTTTCTGTTGTAATCGGGAAAACCTATAATATTCTTTGAGGTCATTTCCTGATTTTTCTCCTCGAACGAACCTTCATCGGCAATCAGCTCAATTCTACGCCTTGCATTTATCCTGAAATGGTGTCCGCAGTGAATACATACCTTGCTGTTTTCGTTCAAATCCGATACAAGCAGCATTTTCTTGCATTCGGGACACTTTATCAGAAGCGAATCGGGAATATACGGCTTGTTCTCACCTGACAATTTGTCGGACGGTATATTTTCAAGCTCGTTTTTAGGCTTTAGGAACGTAAAAAAATCACTGTTAAACATAATCCACAATCCAATCTATATCATATAAATAATATGTATCAAATATTATTTACTTTATCTTTTTATTATTTTCACGATTTTCCATAAAATCTGTAGTATAAGTACCGTCCACAAATTTCCTGTCGGACAAAATATCAATCTGCAGATTTCTGTTATGCTCAACTCCGTGAATATTAAGCTCACTGAGAGCCATCTTCATTTTCCTTATTGCGTAATCCCTTGTACGTGCCTGAACTATCAGCTTTCCTATCATAGAGTCATAATACGGCGGTATGGAATAATCCTGATATATCGCAGTATCAAACCTTACGGAAGGACCTCCGGGAATATGCAGCTTCGTTATTGTTCCGCATGACGGACGGAAGTTTTCATCGGGATTTTCGGCATTTATTCTGCACTCTATAGCGTGTCCGTGAATAAAAACCCTGTCCTGCGTTATTGTAAGAATAGCTCCTGCGGCAATTCTTATCTGCCACTGAACCAAATCCAGTCCCGTTACCATCTCCGTAACAGGGTGTTCAACCTGAAGTCTTGTATTCATTTCCATAAAATAGAAATTATTGTCGCTGTCGAGCAGAAATTCTACTGTTCCTACGCTTTCGTAATTTACCGCAAGTGCCGCCTTTTTGGCAGCCTCCATCATTTCTTTTCTGATGTCGGGCGTAACCGCAGGGGACGGACTTTCCTCTATAAGCTTCTGGTTTTTTCTCTGAACAGAACATTCACGCTCTCCAAGACAGATAACGTTTCCATATCTGTCGCACAGAAGCTGCATTTCTATATGCTTTACAGGCTTGAGAAACTTCTCCATATATACAGCACCATCGCCGAATGCAGACTGTGCCTCGCTTGATGCCGAATTGTAGGCATTGTCGAACTCCTCCATAGAATTTACAAGCCTTATTCCTCTTCCGCCGCCTCCCGAACGTGCCTTTATTAGCAGTGGAAATCCTATTTCCGCTGCTTTTTCACGGGCTGTACTTAAATCTTCGACTATATCGCAGCCGGGAGTTACGGGAACTCCTGCCGCTCTCATCGTTTTTCTCGCCGTATCCTTGTCACCGAGCAGGCTTATCATTTTTGAAGTAGGCCCTATGAACTTTATATTGCACTGTTCGCATAATGAAACAAACTTTGCATTTTCCGACAGCAACCCGTATCCGGGGTGGATTGCCTGTGCTCCCGTAGCAACTGCCAGAGTTAGTATCGCAGCCATATTCAGATAGCTTTCCGAAACAGATGCTCCGCCGACACAGTAGCTTTCGTCTGCAAGCTGTACGTGCATTGCATCTTTGTCTGCCTCAGAATATATCGCTACTGTAGATATACCCATTTCACGGCACGCTCTTATTATTCTTACCGCAATTTCTCCACGGTTGGCTATCAATATCTTTGAAAACAACATCTACACTCCCAACTGTATTAAGATTAACGCAGCTGCGGTTTTTTTACTCCTCAGGAATAACCGCAACCGTAAAATCTGCCTGAACGCAAAGCTTATCTCTTACATATCCCTTTGCGGATATAAAATAGAATACACCCTTGCTCTTTGTAAGTGTACAGGTAGTTTCCAAGGTGTCACCCGGCAAAACCTTATTCTTGAACTTTACATTGTCCATCTTTGAAAAATATGGTGTGGACTTTACACCTTCACCCGAAATAAGTACACAGCTTGCCTGTGCCATCATCTCGCAGAGAATTACACCCGGTACTACAGGATTTCCGGGAAAATGTCCCTTGAGGAAAAATTCATCTCCCCTTACAGTGTATTTTCCCTTTGCCGTTACATCGTCTATTTTTTCGGCTTCTTCAACAAGAAGCATATTGTCCCTGTGCGGAATTATTTTCTTTATTTCTTCCTGATTCATATCTTTATTTACCTCTGAGCTGTATATTTTTAAATACGGTAATTATTCTATCACAAAAAGCGGCTGTCCGAATTCAACCAAATCTCCGTTCTTGACAAGAACTTCGGTAACTGTTCCGCTCTCAGAAGCAACTACCTCATTCATAAGCTTCATAGCCTCTATTATGCAAACTACATCGCCTTTCTTTACTCTTGAACCAATGCTTACATAAGGCTCTGCATCAGGCGATGATGCTGCATAAAATACTCCGACCATAGGACAGTCTATTGTTCTTACATCAGATTTTTCATTAACGCTGTCATCAGCGGCTCTTTCTTCCGTCTGAAGCTCCTGTGTGGGAACTGCCGCCGTCACAACAGGTGCTGAATACGCTTTCTCTGTTTTCTTTTTAAGGCAAAGCTTTTCTCCGTTTTCTCCCGTAATCTCCAAGTCCGTAAGCTTTGAATTGTCAAGAGCCTGTATAAGCTCCTTTATTTCATTTATATTATACATTTTTTCAATTCCCCTGTTTTTTATTTAAGGTATGGATATACCGCCTCACAGGTGCGACCCGCCGTATAAAAAATTTTCTTTGAAAATTTTTTATGGAAGGAATTTAAAAATTCCTTCCGACAATTTTCCTTTGCAAAATTGTCAGGCGGGTCGCACCGATAAAGACGCAGCAAAGTGCATAAATCACTCTGAAAGCTTTCTGAATACGATAACGGCATTATGACCGCCGAAGCCCAGTGTAGACGAAGCGGAAACATCTATATTTTCCTTTACCGCCTTGTTGGGTACATAGTTGAGGTCACAAAGTTCATCGGGTTCATTGAGGTGGATAGTAGGAGGTATAACTCCGTTTTTAAGAGCAAGCACAGCCGCAATAGCCTCAACACCGCCGGTAGCACCGAGCATATGACCTGTCATAGATTTTGTAGAGCTTATGAGGGTATCATAAGCCTTGTCACCCAAAGCCATTTTTATAGCTTTTGTTTCGCCCTTGTCATTAAGCGAAGTACTTGTTCCGTGAGCGTTTATATATAATTTTTCGTCAGCCTTAAGACCTGCGTCCTCGAAAGCAAGGCTGAATGCTCTTGCACTTCCTTCCGCATCGGGGTCGGGCTGTGTAACGTGGTAGGCATCGCAGGTATTGCCGTATCCGACAAATTCGGCATAGATTTTTGCACCTCTTGCCTTTGCGTGTTCATACTCTTCAAGTATAAGTATTCCTGCACCCTCTCCGAGAACAAAGCCGCTTCTGTTCTTGTCAAAAGGTATGGAAGCCTTTTCAGGGTCATCAACAAGGGTCAGAGCCTTACAGTTTGCGAAGCCTGCAACGGTCAGAGGGTTTATGGCAGCTTCGCTGCCGCCTGCTATGATTGCATCTGCAAGACCGTTTTTAATGGCAAGATAAGCTTCTCCAAGTTCGTGAGTACCCGTTGAGCAGGCTGTAACTATGGGTATACAGACACCCTTAGCCTTAAATCTTATAGCAACCTGTCCTGCCGCTATGTTTGAAATCATCATAGGTATAAAGTGAGGTGAAACCTTTCTTGAACCGCCTGTATAAAATGCTACGCTGTTGTCGTAGAATGTCTGCATACCGCCTATGCCTGAGCCTACATACACACCGAAACGGTTTTCATCTATGTTTCCAATAATGCCGCTGTCGTCAACTGCCTGCTGAGCCGCAGCAATAGCAAGCTGAACATATCTGTCGGTTTTTCTCAGCTCTCTTTTTTCTATATATTTAAGGGGGTCAAAGTCCTTTACCTCACCTGCGACCTTAGCCTTGCAGTCTTCTGTATCGAAAGCGGTTATTTTTCCTATACCGCATACTCCGTTTACAAGATTATTCCAGGTTGTTTCAACATCATTTCCGACAGGTGTAACACACCCGATTCCCGTAACTACTACTCGCCTCATATCAAATCTCCTTTCCAGAACGGCAAAGCATATTACATTGCCATACCGCCGTCTACACGGATAACCTCACCTGTGATATATGAGGCATCGTCCGAACACAAAAATGAAATAGCATTTGCAACATCTTCGGGAAGTCCTCTTTTTTTCATAGGTATAGAACTTTCAATCTGCTCTTTTACCTTGTCACTGAGAGCGTTTGTCATATCTGTTGTTATATATCCGGGAGCTACCGCATTTACAGTTACGCCTCTGCCTGCAAGTTCTTTTGCAACGGATTTTGTAAGTGCGATTACTCCTGCCTTTGAGGCTGAATAATTAGCCTGACCTGCGTTTCCGTTTATACCTACTACGGAAGCCACATTGACAATTCTTCCTGCACGCTTTTTCATAAAGTGACTGTAAGTGTGCTTTATCATATTGAAAGTACCTTTGAGGTTTACGTTTATAACAGCGTCAAAGTCTGCCTCTTCCATTTTGAGAACAAGCTTATCCCTTACGATACCTGCGTTATTTACGAGAATATCTATCTGTCCGAATTCTTCTATAATCTTAGCGACTGTTGCCTTTGAGTCTTCAAAGCTTGAAACATCGCAGTAGTAAAGACCAACCTTTACACCGAGAGCTTCAACCTCTTTTTTAGCGTTTTCGCCCTCTTCTTCTTTTCCGACATAAAGAATGGCAATATTTGCTCCCTGAGCTGCAAGCTTCTTTGCAACAGCAAGACCTATTCCTCTTGAAGCACCTGTTACTACCGCTGTCTTATTTTCAAAACTCATTTTTTACGTCCTCCACAAATTCAAATATTAAGTGCGTCCAGTGTTTCCCTGTTTTCAACATTGAACACCCTGACATCTTTATTTATTTTCTTTATAAGACCTGCAAGCGTCTTTCCGACACCTACCTCTATAAAGGTATCCACACCCTCAGCTATGAGATTTTCTACTGTTTTCTGCCACTGTACGGGACTTTCTGCCTGAGATTTTATAAGCTGCTTTATATCCTCACCGTAGGGCTGTGCAGTAACGTTGCTGTATATGGGTATTAAAGGCTTTTCAAGTTCCTTATCGGCAAGATATTCTCCTAAACCCTCAGCGGCACTTCTCATAAACGGTGAGTGGAATGCTCCGCTTACAGCAAGCTTAATGCCCTTTCCTTTTTCAGCCTTTACGGCTTCGACAAGCTTGTCAGCGTTTTCCTTAGTGGTAGCTACAACCGTCTGTGCAGGACTGTTGTAATTTACAGGGTATGTATTGTCGAACTGCTTTGCAAGCTCCTCAACCTTTTCGGGAGTAAGCTTCATAACGGCTACCATAGCACCCTCATTTTCCTTTGCAGCTTTGTCCATAAGCTCGCCTCTTTTGCAGACAAGACGGAATGCTTCCTCATAGCTCATAACTCCGCCGAAGCCTAAAGCGGCGATTTCTCCCAGTGAAAATCCTGCAAGATAATCGGGTTTTATTCCCTTTTCGGCAACTGCTGCCGCCGCTGCAAGGTCTGCCGTAAACACACAGGGCTGAGTATTTACGGTTATGCTCAGAGTTTCCTTATCGGCTTCAAAGCACTGAGCTGAAGTACCCTGACGTATGCTGTCTGCCATATCAAAAACGGCTTTTGCGGCAGGGGAACATTCATAAAGTTCCTTGCCCATACCTGTATACTGAGCACCCTGTCCTGAAAAAACAAATGCTATTTTACCCACTTTGAAGCACCGCCTAACACCTGTTCAGCCTCTGTGAACATTTCTTCTATTATCTCCTTTGCAGGCTGTTCTTTCTTTATCATACCTGCAATCTGACCTGCAAGAACACAGCCGTTTGATACATCGCCTTCTCTTGCGGCTTTTCTGAGAACTCCTATACCCATCTGTTCGAGCTGTTCGTCGGAGTACTCACTGCTGTTGTATTCACACTTTGTATATGCTCTTGTAAAGGCATTTTTTATCGAACGTACAGGGTGTCCCAAACGTTTTCCTGTTACTACTGTATCTATATCCTTAGCCTTGATTACTTTCTTTTTATATTCGGGGCTGATAGTACATTCATCTGCCACCAAAAAGCGTGTTCCTACCTGAACTCCGACTGCTCCAAGCATAAAGGAAGCCGCTATGCCTCTTCCGTCGCCAATTCCTCCCGCTGCAATAACGGGAATGTCAACAGCGTCACATATCTGAGGAACAAGTGCCATAGTTGTTATATCTCCGACATGACCTCCTGACTCTCCGCCCTCTGCGATTACTGCAAAAGCACCGTTTTTCTGAGCCATTTTTGCAAGCGTTACCGAGGGGGTTACAGGTATAACCTTTATGCCTGCTTCAAGCCACATTTCCATAAATCTTGCAGGATTTCCTGCTCCTGTTGTAACAACAGGGATTTTTTCCTCTGCAACAACCTTTGCGGTTTCCTCTACAAACGGACTCATAAGCATAATGTTTACACCGAAAGGCTTGTCCGTAAGCTCCTTGCATTTTTTGATTTCGGCTCTGAGCTGTTCTCCGTTTGAGTTCATAGCCGCTATTATTCCAAGACCGCCTGCGTTGCTTACGGCAGATGCAAGAGAAGCATCTGCAACCCAAGCCATACCGCCCTGAAATATCGGATATTTTATTCCGAGCTTCTCATTTATAGGGGTACTAATCATAATATATAAATTCCTTTCAAATCGAGATTATCATTAAACGAGCTTTCAGTCCTTATCCCATCTTATAACGCAGCTTCCCGTTGTAAGACCTGAGCCGAAAGCACAGAATGCTATATTATCGCCCTTTTTGAATTTTCCCTGACTTACGCTGTCAGCCAGAGCTATGGCACAGCTTCCGCCTGATGTATTGCCGTATTCCGAAATAGTGCGTATAAATCTTTCGGGCGGTATTTTCAGTTTAGAAACGGCTGTTTCTATTATTCTTATATTAGCCTGATGAGGTATAACCCAGTCTATATCCTCTTCTTTAAGACCTGCCTCTTTTATTGCACGTTTTATTCCCTTTACCATAGAAACAACCGCAAATTTGTAGACCTCAGGGCCGTTCATATAGAGATAGGGGTGTTCGGAAGGGTGCTTGTAGAAAGGCGAGGTGTTTTCTCCGTGAGGACATTTCAGGACATCGGTATCACCTTTTGCGGTAATCTCTATTGAAAGAAGTGCGTCACCCTCTCCGAGAACTGCCGCTCCGCCTCCGTCATGGCGTCCTCATGGACCGCCGCGGCGATGGAGGCGCCGAAG
>ONBJ01000034.1 GCA_900316025.1 uncultured Eubacteriales bacterium | reverse complement strand
GGAGCAAGTCTTTCCTTTACGGGTCTGGGAGTTCTTATAGGCCACTTCTGACAAAGTGTGAGGTTATATTCCCTGCCGTCCTCAAGCGTGAGTACGGCTATTGTATCGTTGAGCTTATACTTTCCGTTTCTGGCAACTCTTTTTACCTTGCCGCTTATATTCGGAGGAACGAGCAGTCTGTGTTCAATGACGGGTGTTTCGGGTAATGTTGCATAAATATCTCCAGCATTAAGTCTGTCGCCTGTTTTTATTTTTAAGGTAACGTCCCATTCCTTTTCGGTATCGAGTGAAGATACGGAAACACCTCTTGATATGAACGCACCGCTTTCCTTTGCTATAGCCTGAAGCGGACGCTCTATTCCGTCAAAGATGTTTGTTATTATTCCGGGGCCGAGAAGAACGTTCATAGGTGCACCTGTGCCCACAACAGGGTCGCCCGGTTTCAGACCTGTTGTTTCCTCGTAAACCTGAATTGTGGTAAGTTCATCTGTAACGGTGATAACTTCACCTACGAGTTTCTTTTCACCTACATAAACCATTTCCATCATAGAAAAGGCTTTTGTTTTTAGTACGGTAACAACGGGGCCGTTTATACCGTATACTACATTCTGATTTTCCATTATTAAAAGCATTTCCTCTCTATGAAGTGTTTAAGGGCTTCGCCCTTAAAAATCCTGACCAAAGGCTCCGCCTTTGGAAACCGCAAGGGCTCTGCCCTTGACCCGCAAGCCTTTGAAAAGGCTTGACCTAAACTTTAAGGTTTTTGATTTTCTTACTTTACCTTTAAGCCGGAGTTTTCGTAAAACCAGTCCTTCTGCATTTCAAGGCGTGTATCGAGAGTTTTATCGGCAGCCATTTTCTTTTCGGGACAGTATGCCCTGAAGCCTCCTATTTTTATATCCGATACTTCCTTGACAGTACAGCCTCCCTTGAAAAGTCTGGAAAGCTTTTTTGACAAAGGAGAAATATCTCTCGTGCAGAGGCAGAGCTCCACTGCCGACTTTCCGAAAAATTCGGCACATTCCCTTGCGTCCTCAAGCATATCCTTTTCATACTCGGAGGTTTCAGCATAAGCCTTCAGCTTTTCAGCCGCCTTTGAGAATACGTCCTTTGTAATCTCTTGCCGTCTTTTGAATATCTCCAGCTTACCTTTTGCTTCCTCATTAGCCATTTCGGAAGCTATTTTCATACGCATTGTATCCTGTTCCCTGTGTATAAGACTGTAGGCATCTCTCAGACCGTCCTGCTCAGCTTTGGCGATTGCTTCCTTTTCAAAAATTTCGGTTTCCGATATAAGAGCATCTCTCTGCTGCTTTGCGTACTTCTCTATAGCTCTGAGAAATTTGCTTTCATTTTCTCCGACAGCCTTTTTTGTGGTTTTTTCATCAGCCATAAACTGCCGCTCCTCTCACGTTATTTTAATTTTATTCCGATAGCGTCCTGAACATACTTTGTTATCGAATCCTTTGTACGTCCGTTTCCGTGTCTGTCGGGAATTTCGACTATAAGGGGACGTGAACGGTTCAGTTTAAGCTCATATATCAGTTCGGGGCAAAGAACCACAAGCTTTTCGGTCATAAGTATTACGGCTATATCTTCGGTATTCATAGCCTTTTCGAGAGCTTCCCTTACTTCGTTTTCCTCGTGAACGACTACTCCCTCTATGCCTGCCAGTCTCATACCGAGCTGCGTATCGACGTTATCGCTTATCAGATAAAAACGCATAGTGTCACCGTCTTTTTTGGAATATGCAATCAGCACTTTGTATATATAAGGATTGATATGAGCAAGCCGTATACACCGATACCTTCACCGAGAACGACAAAAATAAGTGCCTTACCGAATGCCTTGGGGTCTTCCGAAGTTGCTCCGATAGCTGCGGGAGCTGCTCCTGCAACTGCGATACCTGCTGCAATACAAGCTGCTGCCGTCGGAATTGCCATACCTATAAGTCCCAGACCGTTTGAAGAAGCTGCTGCAGCTTCCTGTGCTGCTTCTTCAGCACCTGCTGCTCCTGCTACAAGAGGGAATGCTGCACAGCATATAAGTACTGCTGCAAATGAAAGTAACTGAAGTATAACGGCTTTCTTTCTTTTTGCACCTCTGCTTACTGCCTTGTTTGTAACAACTGCCGAGCCTATAAGAAAAATAACGGGTAATAATGATAATAACAGTATTTCCATAATGATAATCCTCCATATCTTTTAATAACCGCATATATGACGGTTTTTTTACAGTTTGAATTTTGATAAATTTACATTTAGATTTATATTTATATTATTATTGTTTTGAGTTAAGTTTTCTGAGTGTAATGGGATTGTAGGGTCTGCCCGAACCGCTGTAGAAACGGCTGAACATTTCGTAAAATTCAAGTCTGAGCGTCTGTATTGATACCAGAAGTCCCTCAAGTGCTATAACGAAAAGGTTTCCGAATATCAGAACAAGTATTCCGCCTATGCTTCCTGCTCCTCCCAAGAGACCTACCAAAGTAAATACAACCTCCATCATTCCTGCGTGTACCATTACAAATGCACCAACTCTCAGGAATGACATTGTGTTTGATAAATAGGAAAGAAGCGACTCGAACATCTCAAAGAAATTTTGCAGACAGTACTCACCCCAGCTTTCGGGTTTCCAGTACTTATCCTTCATTACGAGCTTTCCGAGCGGTTCGGCAAGAAACATAAGAACAATCGGAACTACAATCAAAAACAGTATTGTAAAAATATTGAATATGTTTACGTTCAGCACAAATATAGATGCTATTCCGATACATAATGTAGCGTAAAACACAAGTCCCGCTATTCCGTTCGGACTGAACAGTGCTTTTGACATATTTTTCTGTCTGAATGACGAATATATGTTAAGACACATAGCAGTCATAAGAAGAATTGCTCCGACTGCTACCGATGCAATTATTACGTCAAGTATGTTTCTGCCCATTACCTCTATGGGTTTTTCATCGAGTGAGAAAAGTGCCTTGTACATTCCGTTGAATGCGTCCTCAAAGCCAAAGCACGAACCGAATATTATTCCGAATATCGCAGAGCTTATTCCGCACGGAACAAGTATTTTGCCTACGTCAAGGCCCTTAAGCTTATACATAACCGCTCCAGCTATGGAAAGCACTATGCCGTGTCCGAAGTCACCGAACATAGCCCCGAAAAGGATTGTATAAGTTATTGCTATAAAAAGTGTAGGGTCCATTTCGTTGTATTTGGGTACGCCGTACATTTCAAGATAGAATTTATATGGGCTTGCTATACGGCTTGTTTTAAGCTTTATCGGCGGTGACTTTTCAAGCTGATTTATAGCGTCATCTGTCTGCCATTCAACGCTTTTTATCTTTTTGAGTTTCTTTTCAACGGCTTCAACCGCACTGTCGGGCAGCCAGCCGCATATTATAAAGCTGCTGCTTCCCTTACTGCTGTATACCATTGCATAGCTTTTAAGTCCCTGATAAATCGCCTTTTCCGTAAGCTTTGTATAATATCGGAAAATTTCGTTCCTGTTTTTTTCTATAAAGCCTTTAAGACCGGCTTTGGACTGTTCAATTTCTTTTTCAAGTTCATTTTTTCTGGCTGTCTGGGCTTTGATGTATTCCTCAGGTGTACCCTCTATCTGAGATACATCACAGTTTTCAAAAAGCATTCCCGAAAAAATCCTGTCTATTTCTTCTTCCTTGTCAACAGGTACCATATATGCTCCCCAGCAGTAGTTCTTGTCAACAGAGGTCTGTATAAACATTACATACGGATTTTCCTTGTACCTGTCAAGGTATCTCATACTCTCTACAGGTATTCTTCCGAACCTCGGCTTGATGTACTGGCAGGATTTAAGTCTGTCCATATCAAGCTTTACACCCGGAAAGTGTGATGTCTGCTCTATTTTTTTTATGCAGTTTTCCCTTTCCGTTTCCTTTGCGGAAACCTCCTGGGTATATCGGCTGCATTCTTCCATCACATTCTTACAGTATTCAAAAATGGCTTCGTCCTTTGGCTTGAAGTCTGAAATATCTACAAGTTCGGGTTCAAGTCCTGCTGTCATAAGTACTCCGTCAAACTCCGTCAGCACTTCGGAATACCTGTTCGCCTCAGAAAAATTCTGAAATTTTTCTGTATTGGTGTAGAAACTCGTTACAGGCTCAGGCTCAAATGCCTGCGACGCTCCAAGTATGTTTATTACCCTGTCAAAGTCCCTGCTGAGTCCTATAATGCTTATTGCTTTCATTGGAGAAACGGACATATCATTTCCTCCTTTCATTTCTATCAAAAAATACGGCTGCGGCTATGCTTCATCGGAACAGAACCGAAACAATATTTTTTTACTTACTTATATATCAGAAGCTTTCTGATTTTTTCGGTATCGGCTTTATAGCGGACACCCTCTATTATATTTATTATGTTGTTTATTTCGGCTTCCTCAAGATTGTAGAAAGCCACAAGCACAACAGAAGGGTTTACCGAAAAATACATACTTTTATAGCTTTCCTCATATAATGCTCTTCTTGGTATTTCAAATATGAATGTATAGTCAAGCTTTGAAATAACCTTTCCGGGAGCGGTCTGCTTCATCAACGCAAAAAGCTCCTTTGTATCGTTTGCACTGCAAAGTTCGGAAATCTGTCTTTCATTAAGTGAGCCGAAAGGCAGAAGGTGCTTTTTTATTTCATCGGGTTCAAGCTTATAGTATTTTTTCAGGCGGAAAATTCTGGTAAAGTTGCGAAGGTCTATATTTGTATCAAACATATCCTGCAAAGCCTTTTTTTCTTCTCCGCTGGTTTTTTCTATAATCTCGTAAACCTTGCCGAACATATTGTTGTACAGCGTATTTTCTATATCCGCAAGATTTAATTTTTCGCCTTTCTTTGGTCTGAACGGTTCGAGAAGTTTGTAATAGTCAGACTTTCTTATTACGCTGAGAAACTCGTCATAAGTCTGTGCACCTGCCATAGCAGTGAAGTTCACTGATGAAATTCTCAAGAAATATTTGGGCAGAGTACTGTAAAACTTGTGCGGTTCGCCTGAGCTTAACATTATCAGATAGTGGATTATCTGTCCTATTTCCGCTTTCATAACGGTATATCTTGCAAAATCCTCTCCGACAGTTATCTCATAACGGCAAAGCGACTCATAATCCTGAAAGAGTTTCTGTCTGAGTACCGCTTCCAGATCACGGCGGCGTACTGTTTTTTCGCTGAGCTTTGACATAAGCGGTGCATATTTGCTGTTGCCTTTCAGATATGTAAGTACTTCGGGAACACTTCCGCACGACAAAAGCTTTTTGTAATCACTTTCGGTAAGCCGTTTTCCGTACATAGCCCTTGACTTTGAGAGTATTGCATTAGAGGCGTAAGCTGACAACGTTTATCCCTCCTTTTGCTGCGAGATAATTTTTTATGATTATTCAGTATCAGGAGCTTATCACTCTTTTTACAAGCTCGCTGACCCATTTGTCGCCGTACTTTCTGTACTGCGATTCCATATCGGACAGACATTTTTTCTGTTCTTTCTGAATAACCTCCAGCTTTTTGGCGGCTGCCTCCTGTTCGGCGGCATAGTTTTTTTCTATACGAACTCTTGCACGGCTGATGTAATCGTTGTAGATAGCTTCCTTTTGGGCTGCGATATTTTTGAACGTATCGGCTTTACGCTGTTCTGCTTTCTGAGTTTCAACACGTACCCTTTCGTCCATATCAACAATTCTGGACAACATATCTTCCATCTAATCACCTCCACAAATTCAGCATAAATATATATGCGGTCAATTTTACGACAATTTCATAATACCGAAATCAGCGGAAAAAATCCGCCTTTTATAAAATATGAAAATTTTCGGAAACCAACCTGTGACCTTTATAATTTTACCACTTGCAAATAATTATTTCAAGTAATTATCATATATTTTGAATGTAGTTTTTATTGTGCATATAATACAGAAATTTCATTTTATAGGCATATATATAATTTAAAATTACATCATCAGACTATACATAAATCAACTCAGTGTACATTAATATTCTTATATGAATATTTTGTCATCAAATTCAGCAAATATTTTCTGTTCATATATTCAAAAAAGTTTCCCCCTGAGCGGTTGGAATGATTTTCCCATTGTATATCTATGACAATTAAAAGTTTTGTCCACTTTTTCAAAAGTGGTGGGGTCAAGGGGCAAAGCCCCTTGTGGGATTTTTAAGGGCGAAGCCCTTAAACTCATCTCAGGTAGAAAAGTTTTACATAAAAGAAAAAAGAAGGTTCCTGTAACAACAAGCCTTCTTTTTCTCAAAACAAAATATATATATTAAAAGGGAGATGAAAAAATCTTTTTTATGTCTTTCAGACCTTATGTCCTTTCGACAGTTATTATATTAATACTTAAATTTGTACAAACTATTAACATCAAATAAACATTATATTAATATTCTTTATTTTTTGGGAATAAAATCGCTGACAAATCTGCATTCATCTTTATTTTTCATATGACGGTAGCCTGCTGTGCAGAATATTACCGCACCTATAAAATTTACGGATAAGTCTTTCATTGTATCTGCAAGTCCTGTGTCAAGATAGCCTCCGCTGACAATATATCTTTCACCGTTTTTCAGATATATTTCAGTTTTTGTTATACCGTCAATTTTTAAAGGCTGATTATTCTTTTTTCCGTTCAGCTCTACCGACGATATGTTTTTTACCATACTGTCCTTCTGCATATCGGTTTTGAAATCCGTATCACACGCAAACTCAAAAAATTCCCACAAAAGCCCCGCTGTCACCGAAAAGCAGATACCTGTAAGAGCCACATATGCTGCCGAAATTCTGAAATTTTGATTTTTTCCGTTCATAAGCCGTATAAGTGAAAATCCCACTCCTGCGAGTATAAAACCGCTCAGCAAGTGAAGTAATGTGTCCCAGAACGGAACAAGTCCGTAAAAGTTACTTATTTCGCCCAATATTGCAGATGCAAATACGAATGCGTAAACGGCGGCTTCCATTACATCGGGAAGAACTATTCCAGATTCTTTTTTCAGAAGTGCAGGGATTGTGAAAATTATAAGAACGGCTATACACAATATACCGTTTTTGAAGTTTCCAAGCTTAAATTCAGCAAGCATACTTATCAATGTAAGTATTCTGAGAGTTATACATATAAATAATGATGTTTTATGTGTGTTAAGTCGGCTTTTTAAACTTTTTCTCAATTTCGTACCCTCCGTTAAAAATATTTTTAACGGACTTTCAGGTTTTATACAGGATTTATAACAGAACTGTGCGGATTTTCCTGAAAAATAAAAATCCGCACAATCTGTTCATAAATATTATTTTATTCTGAGCTTGTCCCTGTCCACCTGCTGCTGATATTTCATTATTTCCTGATAAATACGCTCACAGTTGTTATGGTCATCGTTATATTCGTAGAAATCCTCCACTCTTTTCACATACTGAGGTTTCATCTTACAGTTATTTTCCATATATTCGCAAAGAGTATCCACAAGCTGTTCGCTTTCGGTGCATATCTCACCGAAGCCCATAGTATCGTAGAAAAATCCTCCGTCCTCATAATGGGCAGGAAGCTGTGAGGGGTGAAAATATACCAGCGGTTTCTTCATATATGCAAAATCAAACTGTACTCCGGAATAGTCAGTAACCATAAGACTGGACTGGGTAAGTATCTTTTCATAGCTCAAATCGCCTACAGAGGATATGACTTCAACATAAGGGTCGGGAACAAAGTCATTTACCTGAGCACTCAGTATAGGGTGAAGCAGATATTTTATTCCGTAGCCTGTTTTTTTAGCCGTTTCTATAAGTTTCTGATTATTTATAAGGTCATTGTATATCTTATAGTAGGTTGTATGCTTAAATTCGGGATTATAGGCACGCTGTTCGCCCTCGCTTGTAGTAACAGGCATTGCGTTGTACATACGCCATGTGGGAGAAATCAGGATTTGTTTTTTGTCATTGTTTATAAGACCGTCATATCTTCCTATTCCTGTCATTTTGAGAATGTCAAAATCCTGATAATTATATACGTGATTGCTGAGATTTTCGTATTCGTGCTTTGACGCAAGGAAATACATCTGCGTATTATCGACAATTCTCTGCTGAGCCATCGCACATTTCTGAACGGATAATCCGTGCTGTAAGCACATTGAAGGGAAATTGCAAAGACCTCTTATAAATCTTGACCTGTCCATACTGTAGCCGTTAAAGGGAAATACGTTTGAATTTGTTATAAGGGCTATATCAGTATTGAGGAATATCATTTTATGTTTGAATGAACGGTTTCTGACAGGCTTAAATCCGTCAGCTTTAAGCTGTTTATAATCTGAGGTGTTTTTATCTATGATGTAATATCTGGTTATACCGTCCTTTTTATCCGCACAGTATCTGTAAAGATATTCGCAGCTGTCACCGCCCTTGTAGAGCTTGTCGTACATAAGCCATATTCTTTTGTTTTTAAAAAACGGACGTGTAAGCCAGTACTCTATTCTTGTTATGAAAAGACGCTTGCTTTCCCTGAAAACTCCGGGCAGAAATTTCAGCTCACTTTTCAGAGTACTGAGTGCTGATGAGTGGTTTATAACTATGGACTTTGAGTTTTCTATATGTGCAATATATCTGTTGAAACGCCAGTATGAATTTTCGGGTGACAGCGTAAACTTAGCCCAGTGGTGCAAAAATGACAGCTTGAGGGGTATTACTGTATATCTGTATCTTGCAAAAAATTCGACAGTCTGTCTTTCACGGCTGTAGTCAAGGGGAAGTTCCAGATGGAATGTAAATTTTTTGTAGGCACTTATGCCAAAATATTTTGTGAGTGAATATCGGTCATTATTTATAAGTTTCTGCTTTTCGTTATTGAACTTTACGAAAAACTCGACTTCTCTCAGGTCAAAAACCCTTCTGAACGAACCGTCTATAACAAGATTGCCGTTGCGGTAGTCTATAACGTGCATACCTACTCTCTGGTCTGCAAGTCTTGCTATAAAAACGTTGTCGCAGTTGAGGTATACTTCGTTTTTACCCTCTACGTTTACAACGGGCATATCGTCAAAGGTTATGTCATACTTCAGCATATAGAACATTTCTGCCGCTTCTTCGCTGTATCCGAATGACTTCAGCTTGTTTTTATTCAGGACATAGTTGTTGTCAACATATCCGAGAACCTCACGTGCAGATGCAAAAAACTCTTTAAGCTCCTGCTCGTCCATATTACGCTTGTTTCTGTTGTTCATATTGCAGAGAAATCTTGTCGAAACCGCAAACATAAGATAAAACTGTATAAATTCGGGTACAGTTCCGCATTTCTCCTTTGCGTACTGAACGAGCGGCTTCAGAAAGCTTTCCATCGATTCCTTGTACCAGTCTTTATAATTTGAGGGAATGAAATATAAAAAGTCATCTTCAAGCGGCATAAAATAATCGTATTCCGTATTTCCTGCCTCTACCGATTCGGGTACGTCAAGCTGTATTCTGAGCATAAAATCCTGAAAATACTCATACTTCAAATCCGTATTGAAGCTGTATCTTTTGAAAAGCTCACTTCTGAAAAGTGTACCGCATACCTCACTGTTGACCTGAAACGGCTTTTCCTCAAGTACAACTGCGGCATTATTGTTCTTTATATCATCTTTATTAAGACGATGTGCCTTCTTTTCCGTGAAAACAGGATTTATACAAAATCTCTTTACGGTAACATACGGTACGTTTTCATACTCACTGAATGCTTTCATACATTCATGAAAGTATTCTTCTCCGAAAACATCTCCGCATCTGCATACGGTTACGTAATCGCCGTTTATGTAATCCATAGCAAAATTACATGCCTCTGCCTCGCTGCTTACAGACTTTGTGCTTATAATCTTGCATATGGACAAGTCACCTGTAGACTTTCTGCTGCTTTCTCCTTCTGTCACGTCTATTATAAGAACCTCTGTTTTAGTTCCATCAAAACCCTTTTGTCTGCATACGGACGAAAGGGTATCTACTATTTTGCTGTTTTCCTCCATATAAGGAATAATTATCGAAACCATTGTACTGCCCATAATACCTCCGAGTTTTAAAACATCTGACACTGTTTTTTCTGCATAAATTTTAAAAAAATATTTTTACTCAACTTACCATAAAATTATAGCACACATATTTCAAAAATCAAATATTTTTTACCTTTATCTTCTTTTTGTAAAATATTTTGGATAACCTGTACAATCCTTACTGTTTTTATTAGTGAAATATAAAGCTGTCGGCTTCGCACATACGGCAGGCGGCTGCATACCGTTCGTGGACATTATTCCACGAACGCTTTAAGTGCTAGCACTTAAAGACCCGAAGACTTGCGTCTTCGGGTGTATGCAGCCGCCTGCCTGAGTCAAAGCAAAGCCGTTGGTTTTATTTTTTATCCTTATTCTTTTTTTCTGAAACGGAAACAACAAAAATCACGTAAATTACAAACAACAGAAGAACAATAACAGCTATTGCAATAAACAGCGGGTTTTTAATCACATTTTCGGCTACCGCCTTAAAATACAGGAAATCACTCTTGTTTACGTCCTTTTCGGCTATCAGATTAACCTTAGTCAGTTCCTCACCCTTATAGCTTACCGTAGCCGTTCCGAGAACAGTGCCTCTTTTTACGGGAGCGTCAATCTCGTTCTGGCACTTTGCGGATATAACAATATCCGTATCCTTTATGTTTTTATCAAACATTGTTGAATAGGCATATTCAGGTATAAGATTTACCTTGTCCGCACCTTCTCCGTACCTGACATTCACTGTTCCTACAGGAGTACTGTTTCCCAGCACCTCACGCATAGTTACGTTTTTATATGCCCACTCGTAAATCTTTTTGCTTTCCAGCATAGCATAGTTGGTTTCTTCCCATTCTCCGTCCGCATCGTAGCACGGTGCATTGTATGCTATGCACATATAGGAAACATTATCCTTCAAAGCGGTTGACACAAGGCAGTGACCTGCTTCATCGGTAGTTCCTGTCTTTATTCCCTTTGCGTACTTGTAGTAATAATCCTTTTCATCAGGATTTATCATTTTATTTGTATTGATAAGAGGCTCTTCCGCATCGCCGTCAACATAATACTCAACGGTGTTTGTTATATCCATAAAATAGGGTCTTGTCATAGCATAACGAGCTATCCTGCTCATATCCTCAGCAGTGGTATACTGATTGTTATCGTGAAGCCCGTGTGCATTGACAAAATGAGTATGGCGGCATTCAAGCTCCGCTGCCTTTGCATTCATCAGATTTACAAACTTGTCAGTATCTCCGCCGCCTACATAGTCTGCCAATACTTCGGCAGCATCATTTCCTGAGCTTATCATCATACACTTAAGAAGCTGAAGTATGGAAAGCTCTGCTCCTACATATCCCTGTACACCTGCAAGCGAGCTGTCTGTTCCTGCCAGACGGTCGAGTACATCTTGTTTTACTTCTACCTTTGTACCCTCAACATCACTTATATTCTCAGAAACTATTATATACGTCATTATTTTCGTTGTTGACGCTGGATAACATTTCTTATCCGAATTTTTACTGTATACGACAGTATCAGTATCAAGATTTACAAGGTAAAAAATATCTGTTTTTGTTTTAAAATTAATATTGTTCTTTACCGCATATGCAGGCATAACAGATACCAGCATTATCACGATACACATAACAATCGCAGAAAGCTTCCTTTTCATTTGATTTTAACACCTCTTAATCCGAAAAAGTGAAATATTTTTTCATTTTCTCATCTGTTTTTATCATACAACATATAATACAACATTCCTTTACAAATTACAAACACTAAATTGAAAAATTTCAGATTTATACAAATTTATATCAGAGTTTCTTAAACACATTGTGCGATTGCAGACCTCGGCGTATTGATACGCCGAGATTCAAAGGCAGAATGCCTTTGAATAAAAAAATACTTTGTATTTTTTGTCTGCAATCGCACGCTCACTAAGACTGACAGCTCAGTTAAAGCCGCCTTCCCCTATCTTTGAAAACAGCCGCTTAACCTCTCTTGCAAGAAGCTTATGCTCTGAAAGACTAAGCTCAGGGTCATACTGCATAATTTCGGCTGCCGCCTTTCCCGCATTTTCAAAATAGCTCATATCGTTTATATCTGCTATTTTCATTTCGGGCAGTCCGTGCTGTCTTGAGCCAAAGAAGTCACCCGGTCCTCTGAGGCTGAGATCTTTGTCGGCAATTTCAAATCCGTTATTGGTATTGCACATAGTTTTCAGACGTTCCTGTGTATCCTGATTTTTGTTGTCCGATATAAGTACGCAGTATGATTTTTCGCTGCCACGTCCTACTCTTCCCCTTAGCTGGTGAAGCTGTGAAAGCCCGAACCTTTCGGCATTTTCAACTGCTATGAATGTAGCGTTGGGAACATCTACTCCCACTTCTATTACAGTTGTAGCCACAAGCACCTGAATTTCGCCGTTTTTAAAGCAGGTCATAACATCTTCCTTTACGGAGCTTTTCATTTTTCCGTGAAGCACTCCTACCTTATAATCGGAAAATTCTTCTTTCTGTATTTTTTCGGCATACTGCTCTGCCGCCGCTACATTGAAAAGTTCATTTTCTTCAACAGCAGGACAGACTATATAGCACTGATGTCCCTTTTTTATGTTTTCTTTCATAAAGTTGTACATTCTCTTTCTTTTTTTACCGTCTATAAGGAATGTTTCCACGGGCTTTCTTCCCTTCGGCATAGTATCTATAACAGAAATATCAAGGTCGCCGTATACTATAAGTGCCAGAGTTCTTGGTATGGGAGTTGCCGACATTATCAGAAGATGAGGATTTGCCCCCTTTTCCACAAGCGTATTTCTTTGACTGACACCAAATCTGTGCTGCTCGTCCGTTATGACCAGACCCAGATTATGAAATTCAACCGTATCGGATAACAGTGCGTGAGTTCCTATAAGAAAATCACAAGCACCTGTGACAACCGCATCATTTATCCGTCTTTTCTGCTTTGCGGTACATTTTCCCGATAAAAGCTCTGTGTTTACACCTGTTCCGGAGAATAATTTCACAAAATAATCGTAATGCTGCTCGGCAAGAATTTCGGTAGGTACCATAAAAGCCACCTGATAGCCGTTTTTGACAACCGTATAACCTACACAGCCGGCGACAGCCGTCTTTCCGCAGCCTACATCTCCCTGTACAAGCCTGCTCATAGGATATTTCCTGCTGAGCATATCGTTTACACAGTCATTTACGGCTTTTCTCTGACCGTCCGTAAAGCTGAACGGCAGAAGCTTTTCGTATTCAGATGTATAGTCATTCCTTATGTCGGCAGCAGTTTCAGCCTGTCTGCCGTTTTTCATCGAACAAAGTCCCAGCGAAAAGACAAGCATTTCCTCAAATGCAAATCTCTTTCTTGCTCTGACAAGCTGTTCGCTGTCATCAGGAAAGTGTATCTGCCTTACAGCCTCGGAGTATGTTATTATATCATATTTGCTTCGTATTTTTTCAGGTATGCTCTCTCTTATATTCTCAGGCAGCATTTTAAGGGCATTTATAACCGCAGCTTCAATCTGTCTGCTGGTTATTCCTGCGGTACAGCCATAAACAGGTCTTATATTCTTTACCTTTCCCGAAGATATGAACTCAGGTGAAACAATTTCAGTTTTTCCTGCCGAACGTGTGACCTTCCCCATAAATACATACTCTCCGCCGTACAGAAGCAGATTTCTAATGTATCTGTTGTTGAAAAAAGTTGCGGTTATAACTCCGCTTCCGTCCTCCAGCCTTACCTTTGAAAGGGTTCTTCCTCCCGATATTCTGCTTTCGGAAACAGGTGAGGCGACAGTCGCTTTTATACAGCATACCTCCCCCTCCTGCACCTGAGATATATTTACCGTATTGCTCCAGTCCTCATACGTTCTCGGATAATAACAGATAAGCTCTCCCACAGAGCTTATTCCAAGTTTTCTGAAAAGCTCTCCTCTTTTTGTCCCTATTCCTTTAAGCTCCTCTATGGGTACATCAAACAATGATGACATATTACTGCTTTTCCCTCCAATCACCGCAATACCTTGAAATATGCTCAGACAAGGCGATTGCAGCCATACAAAAGACATTGTCTTTTGTACATTAAAGTGCAAAGCACTTTAATGCCTTGCGTATTCACGCAAGGGGGCTGCAATCGCCGCAATAAACTCAGGATGTGACTGATACCCTTTAATCCGTCACGACAACCGTAAGTGTTGCCGCAGGGTCATCATCTTTACCAACGATATAATAGTAAACCTTGTATCTTCCGACAGTAGTCAAATCGACCTCACTGTTATATATAATCTGTTCGGAAATATCCTCGCCCTTTCTGTCGGTAGCTGACGCAATATATCTGCTTGGAGCAAATACACTGTTTTTCTTTATTGTAACGGTTTCTGTAGTAAGCGTTACGGTATAGGTTTCAAGCTTTCCTGTTACTTTTACGGATATAGTCTGGTTTGCGGTATCCGCAAAGGCATTTTTCAGGGTAAGCGGAATGTTATAATTTCCTGCCGTCTTAATCTGCATTGAATTGTCACGGTATATTCCCGATGATATGTCATTTCCGAAGCCGTCATCGGCACTTATAGTACCGTCCGCTATAAGATTTTTGATATAGTCATCAATTTCATTTATATCACAGGTATAGCTCTTTTTCTTGATGTTTATTGACGGCAGTCTGTAATTATTGAGTTTAAGCCCTCTTTTAAAGGTTTCAAGCTCATAGCTGTCACCGTTGATGCTGTAGGCAAGTACTTTTTTATTGTTTTCATTTACAACCGAAACATTTACAAGATTTGTAACATCATTTTCGTACTCATCAACTGCTGTCACACCCTGCATAAAATCTATATCACTGCCGTTTATCACCAGCGGGTCTGTATCGAAATTAATGGTAACAGTCTTTGCCGATGTATTTACCGAACCGCCCTTGTCCTTTACGGCGAATATTATATCCGAAAACAAAATTAGTACTATAACTATCAGGGTACACACGACCGCCAGAAAGGTTATAAGAAAATTGATAATTCTTCCAAGCAAAGCTCTAATCCTCCCGAAATAAAATAGCCGTTAATTTTTTCTCTTTTTCCTTGTCTTTCTCGTTTTTCTTGTTCTTTTGGAAGAAGAGTTCTGACCTTTGTCCGTTTTGCTGTCATCGTCAGCCTGATTATCATTGTCGATGACATCATAGTTATTACCACTTTCACGATTATCAGCATAGCCGCCTTCAGAGTTATCCTCAACATCATACGAAGTATTTTCTTCTTCGTTACCGTTCTGCTCTTCATCGTCATACTGCCCAAGGTCTATTTCAGATACTTTTTCACCGTAATCCATAATTTCGCCGCTGAGCAGCTCCTCTTTGTAATCACCGTAATCTCCGTAGTCGCCATAATCACCATAATCGCCGTAATCACCGTAGTCGCCATAATTGCCATAGTCACCATAGTCACCGTAATTGCCGTAATCGCCGTAATTACCGTAATCACCATAGCTGCCGTAATTGCCGTAATCACCATAATTTCCGTAGCTGCCATCGTTTCCATAATTACCATAGTTTCCGTAGTTACCATAGTTTCCGTATTTTCCGTAGCTGCCGTATCGGCCGCCGTAGCCATACTTTCCGTACCGTCCGTATTTTCCGTACTTTCCGTACTTTCCGTACTTGCTGTAGCCGCCGTAGCCGTAACCGTAGCCGTATCGTCCGTATCGTCCGTATCCCTTTGTTCCGAATATTCCCGATGCCATATTGAATACACAGCCGAAAATTTCTATCCTGCTCGAACCGAATTCACTGATTGCTTCCTTTATCCTGTTTACCTTTATATAGTCCTGTCTTACTATGAACAGAACACCGCCGACATAATCCTTGAATTCAAGAGCATCGGCAACAATTCCCACAGGCGGTGCGTCCATTATAACATAGTCGAACATCTTTTCCAGAGCCTTTATAAGATTATACATCTGTTTGCTTCCTACAAGCTCTGCCGCATTCTCTACAGGTATTGTTCCCGGAAGAACATACAGACCGCTTTTTTTCATTCTTACAAGTGCCTGTTCAAGCGTACACTTTCCTGTTATGACATCTACTATTCCAAGCTCGCTTTCCTCTTCGGGAATAACAAACTGTCCTCTGAGCGACGGGTGTCTTAGGTCACAGTCTATTATAATGGTATTGTAATGCTTCCTCGCAAATGCAATAGCAAGGTTTGATGAAATTGTAGTCTTTCCCTCGCCTGCTCCCGTACTTGTAATCACAAACGAGTTCATCTTCTTCTCTTCACATTTGTTTATTATATTGTTTCTTATCGAAAGTATTGCTTCTTTAAATCTTGCGTCAACGTGTACATGGTCAAGAGAAACTATATTTGATGTATTACTGCTTCGTTTTCTTATTACTTTTACTATAGTTCCTACTTTTCTGCTGTTGAGCAAGTCCTCTACGTCATCAGGCTTTCTTACCGTTATGTTGAACATCTCTATCATAGTTATTATGACAAGTGCAAGTCCTGCTCCTGCACCTGTGCCGATAAGTGCATTCTGTCGGTAAGAAACAGTGCTGTTAGGCTCTGCGGATGCTGTAGGGGGTACAACGATTACAAGATCCGTATCACCTACTATATACTCAGCAACTTCACTGTAGTTGTTGATTACGGATTTAAGAAGCTTATATGCCATTTCATAGCTGTCAGATGTAGCCGTTATCGTAAACAGATTAGTTTCGCCGAGAGTACTCGCATAAACCGAACCCGGCATATAACCTGTTCCCAAATCCTTCCCTATTATCTTTACAAGCTGAGAGCTTGTTATTATATACGGAAAGGTTTTTTCAAGCTGCTGAGATGAAACACCGCCTGAATAAGACGAAATAGTAGAGCTTTTCGGAGAAACTATAAGCGTAGCCGTGGCAGTATATGTTGGTGTATAACTTCTGTAGGCATTCAAAACAAATCCGAGAGCACCTATTGCAGCCAGTATCGGAACAAGCCACCACATACCCTTCAGACCTACCAGAGTTCTTTTTACTATGTCCAGAGGGTTTACAGATGAGGATTTACTGATATTGCTGCTTTTATTGCTTGAGTTATTCGTACTACTATTGCTGTTCATAATAAAACCGACCTGTTATCCTCCTTTAAAAATTTAATCGCTGCCGTCAGCATTAGCGATTGCACTTTTATGAACGAATGTTCATAAAAGTGCAATCGCTCCGACTGAGGGTAAACCCTAAGTCTTAGATAAGAACTCAGGTTAATTACTTGTTATCATCAACATACTTTGCATCTTCATCAGACTTCATATCATCTGCATATTTGCCATAAGCACCATATGCTCCGTAAGCTCCATACGCTCCATAAGAACCGTATTTACCGTAAGCTCCATACTTTCCGTAGGCTCCGTACTTGCCGTAGCCGTATTTTCCACCGTAGCCATATCCGTACTTACTCTTATAACCGTATCCGTAGCCATATCCGTAGCCGTATTTTCCGTAAACCGCACCGCCCGTAAGTGGTACGCTTTCAGCCTCGTTGTAAACACAACCCATAATGTGTACGCCTGTATCCATTATCAAATCTATACTGTCGTTTACGGTGATAGCCGTAGCTATATCACGTCTTACAACTATCATCGCAGCGTCACTGAGCTTCATTATATCCTCCGCATCGGCAACAAATCCGAGCGGCGGTGTATCCATTATTATATAGTCAAATTCTTTTCTCGCCGTATCAAGCAGATATTTCATTTTATCACTTGTAATAAGCTCATTTGCTCTGGGAGTACCCTTATTGCAGCCCATTATCGTTATTTTCATTATCTCGTCATAGTGGTAGATGTCACTCAGTCTTGCCCTTCCCATAAGAAAATCAACTATGGATTCACCGTCAGGTATAGGTCTTTCAAGAAACTTTGATACAGCAGGCTTTCTCATATCGGCATCTATAAGCAGAACCTTGCAGTCCATTTTTCCCAAATCCAGAGCCAGATTGACCGCTATTGTTGTTTTACCTTCGTTTTCAAGCGAACTTGTAACAGAATACACCTTTCGGTTGTTATTACGGCTGTCAGAAACGACAAGCCTCCTCAGCTTCTTGAATGCCTCTCTGAACGCAAAGCCTATTACAGGGTTCATAAGTGACAGGGATTTTTTTACACCCTTTACTTTTTCTCTGAACTTTAGCTTTTTGGTTTGTCTTGGAATGGAAATAAGCTTATTTATGTTGAGTTTCTTCTCTATGTCCGTTTCCTTTTTAATCGTATCCTTGAAGAATGAGCGTACACCATAAAAAGCAACCATAACCAGCATTCCTCCAAGGAAGCCCATACCCATAAATTTAAAGGATTCAGAAGCATTTACCGGAGCTGACGGAACACGTGCCGGTTCAAGTGTCTTTAAAACAACTCTCGAAATCATAGATTTTGTAAATATCGAATAGGAATCCAAAGCCTCGTTAAGAACCTTGTATGCCTTTATAGGTGAATCCGATGTTACAGACACTGTCATTATATTTGTTTCATCAACGATACTGCAATATATATCTCCCGGAAATTTTTTATAACCCATTCTTTCCGCAACCGTACTTTTCAGCTGACTGCTTTCAAGTACAGTCTTTATGGTCTGTGCAATCTCCATGGAATTACCCAGACTGCTGTAGGTATTTGCAGTGCTTGTTTTGCTTTGCACAAGAAATGTTGTGGAAGCACTGTATATCGGCTGGTATGTCTGTGTTGCGAACACAAAAAAGCAAACGGCAGTAAAAGATGCTATAATAAGAATATTGTACCATCTTCTTGCAACATCTCTTACCGTACTGCGTAAATCAAAGGTATAATTCATTCCTGAATTTTTTTCTTCATTATTGGCGGCATTACTGTTCATATCGCTGCTTCCCTCCTCATTCAGAATCACATAAACATTATTGTTAGTTTTCGGAATATTATTGGTTTTTCGGGATTTATCGGTATATTTATTCGATAAGTGTAACAGCAGTATTATAATATACGGTATCGCCACAACTATTAGTAACAGATAGAACAACTGGGAAAACTCCTCGACGTATATTTTCTCTGCTAGAATCAAGTGACTCTATTTTTATCAAATCGCTTATGTCACCGTCTATCACGTCTGTTGCCTTGAAGCAGGCAAGAACGTCGGCATATTTTCTTTCCCTGATAACAGGAACCTTGTCAACTGATTCTATAACAGGCTCTCTATAATCCAGATATTTTATTTCCTTGGTTTCTTTTGTAACATTACTGTCAGAATCGCACACAACATATGTCACATCTCTTGTAACGGTTTTTACCTTGGTCTGCTTGTCCTCTGAAATTGTTATGTTGGATATATTCTCTATTATGACATCAAGACTGATGTCACCGTCCTCAATATCTCTTGCCACAACTCCGTTAAGCAAATCCATTTCGGTACTTTTTACACTTACTGCGGTCTTATAACTGTCCGAAAAAGTTATCTGAGGAACGTTCTTCTTTTTCAGTATCTGACTCTGGTAATAGTAAAGTACGAATAAAGTCAGTATTGCCAAAAAAACCATAGTAGCTAATATTATTCTTACTATTCTTAGCCTGAAAAATCTAAGCATAAAATTCTCCTCGTTAAAAGTTATCGGAACGACCACCTTATAATCTCTGATTATTCAGCAGTCTTACAGGATTTATCCTGAAAATTCTGTCGGCAGCCCTGCTTCCGTAACACTCCCTTACAAACTCATAGGCATCAGCCAGTATTGGCTGACGCACATAAGGCTTATGACCATCGCTGCCTGCAAAATGTGCAAGACCATGCTCAATAATAAAATGTACTGTGTCCTCAGCTTCTGCTCCGAAACGTCCTACTATACTTCCTCTGTTTACCTGCATAAGACAGCCGCTTCTCACCCAATCATACACCATAAACGGAAACTCCTGCACATACACATATCTTTCAGGGTGTGCCATTACAGGAATAAGCCCTGTTGACTGTATCCTGTTCAGTATGTGGCTTACCCACATAGGATCTCCCTCAAAGGGAAATTCAACAAGCAGATATCTGCTTTTATTTATCGTTGCTACTTCTCCCGACCTTATAAGATAGTCTATGTCGTCACTTGCGTGAACCTCCATACCAAGATATATATTTATATCTATATTTAATCGTTCGGCTTCTTTTTTTATCTTTTCATACCTTCCCGTAATAACAGGACTCATATAGTTTCTGTAACTGTCGGGAACGTTGCAGTGCGGAGTAAGCACAATATTTCTTGTTCCCGTCTTGACAGCCATATCAAGCATATCCATAGACATTTCCAGACTTTCGGAGCCATCATCAACTCCGTAAAGAATATGCGAATGCAAATCAGTCATAATATCACTAAACCGTCGCTTCCCTGCATTAGATTTACACTTATACAAAATAGATTATACCACAAATTTAAATAATAGCAAATTATTTAACATCAAAAATTTAAAATTAACAGAAAATTTTCAAGGAAATTTCGGTCTGTTTTTTACCTCTGATAAAATATTCATATCTTTTTTATCATCAGATTTATTTTTTAGTCAAATAAGCTTTATCCTTTAATTCAGGCAGATTCAGGATAAAGCGAACGCAAAAAAGAGTGTTCATAACAATCTTATGTTATGAACACTCTTGATGTCAACAGAGTACGAAAAAGATATTTTTTATCAGCCCCTGTTGGACTTGAACTCCTGCAAAAAATCAGCAATAAAGAATATAACAAGGTTTTTGAATGATTTCCTGCATTTTTGCGTACAGAACAACTCTGAACTGCTCCTCTGCTAGTTCATACGGACGAGGATATGCTTCTGACCGCCTTAATCACATGATTTATGTGACCGATGTTATTGAAATATGATAAGGATATTCTTACCGTACCCTGCTGCTCCGTACCGAGTGCTTTATGTGCCAGCGGTGCACAGTGTATTCCTGCCCTTACCGCTACGGAATATTTTTTGTCCAGTATCTCTGCTGTATCCTCACTCTGCATATCACCTATATTGAACGAAAGTAAGGAGACATTGTAAAACGGCTGCGGTTCGGGCGTATACAGCTTTACATTCGGGATATTCTTCAAACCGTCATAAAGTGCTTTCAGAAGGTAAAATTCGTGCCTGTAGATATTTTCCGTACCCTTGCTCTGCAAAAACTCTATGCCTGCCCTCAGAGAGCATATCCCTGGCAGATTGCACGTTCCGCTTTCCAGCTTGTCAGGCATTGTATAGGGCTGTATAAGCTCCAGAGAGCTGCTCCCTGTACCGCCGCATACAAGCGGTACTATAAGCTCAGGATTTCGGACATACAGTATTCCCGTTCCCATTATTCCCATAAGTCCCTTATGTCCTGCCGATGCCATAAAATCAAGCTGCATTTCCTGTACATCGGTCGGGATAACTCCCGATGACTGTGATGTATCCGCAAGTACCTTTATATCGTACTGGTGTGCAAGTGCCGTAAGCCTGCTCAGGGGAAGTATTGTTCCCGTTACGTTTGATGCGTGATTTATTATGAAAAGCTTTGTTTTTTCGTTTATTGCATTTCGGAAGTTATCAACCGTTGCGTCAAAATCGCCGTGTACGGCTTTTGCAACCGTAAATGTCACTCCCCGTGATGCCATTCTGCTCAGCGGTCTTAATACGGAATTGTGTTCCATATCAGATATTACAACGTGGTCGCCGTGCTTTAAAAAGCCGTTTATGACCGTGTTGAGTGCATAGGTACAGTTCTGGGTAAAGGCTATATTTTCAACATCTTCAATATTGTAAAACACTGCCGCCGCTTCTCTGCTCCGATATACCTGCTGTGCAGCATTCAGCGACATTCTGTGACCGCTTCTGCCGGGATTTGCCCCGTACATCTTCATACAGCGGTTTACTTCGCTGTATACCGCCGCAGGCTTCGGGTAGGTCGTTGCGGCATTGTCAAGATAGACCATTCTTTCAATTCACCTCATTCTTTTACTGAATTTATATATCTATAGTATCTTTATACCGTTTTCTTTCAGAATTTTTACTGCCCTGTCAAAGTCCTTGTTGATTATAAGACTGTATCCGCAGCCCTTCTGTGCAGAATGCTTCGATGTCTTTGTTATATCGGCATATATGCCGCTGTTTCTCAGTAAAGCCTTTGCTTTCATCGCATAGGTTACGGACTGAACCATTATAAACTGCCTTGCCATATATACGTCACCTCTTTTTATGTTTTTTTTAACGGCTCTTTTTAACATATTATGCCCCGTACGCTTTATTGTGAGCTTACATTTTTTCAGATATAAATAAAAACTGTAAA
The DNA here is from genome assembly GCA_900316025.1 of uncultured Eubacteriales bacterium. Classification (GTDB taxonomy): domain Bacteria; phylum Bacillota; class Clostridia; order Oscillospirales; family Acutalibacteraceae; genus CAG-964. Next base: position 1,090 of record ONBJ01000034.1, on the reverse strand, counting down.
TTTATATGATTTCACAAACATTGTGCATCAGACTGCTTTTCGGCGTTTATGTACAGATTATTAACTTTTTAAATTTACTGTAAAAACATTTAGTTTTTATTCAAAATTTATAACAAAAACATAAAATTCAGCTTGTCGCTTATCAATAATAAATATTACATAGAAAGAATAGTGAATTTCATAGATGTTTTTATGCAATATATCTAAATTAAAGGTTTTTTCAATACATCGAAGGCTGAAATTCGGGCTATATTTGTTAATTAAGTTTAATATTTTGTTCATTTGTACAATATTTTTGACGTGTGCAAAAACAGGGATTTTTTTACTTTTTCTTTGTGAATTATGAATATTGTATTTTTTAAATAAAGGTGCTAGAATATAGGTGTCCTCAAGAGAGAGGCACGGAACAAAAATATATATTAAAAAAATTAAATTTAGGGAGATTGATTATCATGGGATTTAAAAAAGTAGTAGTAACAGCATTGGCAACAGTATCAGCATTAAGCTCAATCGCAGTAGTATCAGCAGGAGCTTACGAGTGGTCAGCTAAGAGTGATGACGGCGATGGAAAGTATATAATGGGTGCGAGATGTATCACAGCAACAGGATGGAATAAAGCAAATGTAGCAAAAACAAAAGGTTGCAACTGGGATACACTCACACTTAAGAATAACGATCAGACAACAGTTCGTTATTATGCTGCTGACGTAAGAAACAGATGGAAGGTTCAGGCTGGAAGCTGGGATAAGGGTGTTTATTGCGATCTTATGAAGGACGATGGAAAGTATGCTGTTAATGTATGGGCACCTCAGCCTTACACTGTAAGAGTATCATCTACAGCAGTAGACTGGAACGGTAAGTCATATAATAGTTCAGTTACCAACTGGTACAATGTAGATACATATTCAAGAGCAGAGGTAAGCAATTGGTTCACATCATTGAAGTCAGGTTCGTTCAACGCTAGATATTCAACAAGAGGTTTTGAACTTAGCGGCTCAATCAAATAATTGGTTCGTATTTAATATTGATTGTATCAAGAGAGGGAGCAGAAAACTGCTCCCTCGTTTTGTTTTACCTATATATTCAATAA
>ONBJ01000043.1 GCA_900316025.1 uncultured Eubacteriales bacterium | reverse complement strand
GTAGCCGTACTCAATCAGGTGCTTATACGGAGCGGTCGTGAGGAACAGGCTATGATGACGACACTGGCAGGGCTTATAGTGGTTCTTCTTATGATAGTACAGCAGATAAGCGGACTGTTCAATACCATAAAGAATTTGTTCGGGCTGTAAGTATGGATATATTCGGAATATGTGTTCTGGCGGTAACAGGCTGCATAATAGCTTTGAATCTTAAAGGAACAGTGCCGCAGTATGCTCTTGCGGCAGCACTTGTCAGCGGAACATTGATACTCATATCCGTATGCACGCCGATACCGCATATAATAGAGGAGATAAACAGACTTGCCTCACTTTCGGGAGTAAAGGAGGAGTATGCGAAGATACTTTTCAAAGCGATAGGCATATGCTTTATAAGTCAGATTTCGGCGGATATATGCAGAGATGCAGGTGAGTCGGCACTTGCAGGAAAAACAGAGCTTGCAGGAAAGATAATGATAATAGTACTGGCACTGCCGCTTATGGAGGAAATACTGGAAACGGCAAAGCTGCTGCTTGGAGGATAAAATTTTGTGCAGGATAGTAAAATTGAAGAAAGCGGTACTCTTTACGCTGATTTTTACGGTGCTTATGTTCTGTACGGCGGTTTCGGCAGGTGCAGACGACAGTATAAATTCCGACTATGAGGATATATACAACGAGGTATACGGTATTGCAGGGGCGGATACTCTGACGGACGCACTTCCGAATAAAGTAAAAAGGGAGCTTAAAAAGGCAGGGGTGAAAGCTCCGAGATGGGAGGAACTTAATTCGCTTTCTTTTTCTGAAATTATGGAAAACATAATAAGCGAGGCAGGAGAACAGTCCGTAACACCGCTGAACAGTCTTGTAAAAATAACGGGAATACTGATAATTGCGGCATTTATAAACAGTATAAAGACAACTGTGGCTTCGGGAGCTTTAACAGGAGTTCTTGACTGTGTATCGGTACTTGCGGTAAGTATAGTTCTGATAAGACCGCTGACCGATGTAATAGAATACAGTTCAACCGTGGTAAAGCTTTCTGCGGATTTTATGCTTGTATTTGTTCCCGTTATGGCGGCGGTGATGACGGCTATGGGACAGACTGTGCAGTCGGCAGGAAACTATACTGCGGTTATGGGAGCAGGTACGGCAGTATCTCAGGTTTCGGAGCATATCCTTATACCCTTGCTCAACTCGTTTCTGGGAATATCGGTTGTCAGCGGAATTTCGGAAAAGGTAAGTCTTGACGGCTTCTGCGAGCTTATAAGCAGGATTATAAAATGGGTTCTTACTTTTGTTATGTCGGTATTTACGGCTGTGCTTACAATGCAGAGCATTGTATCGGTATCGGCTGATTCGGCAGGTACGAGAGCTGCAAGATTTGCCATAAGCAGCTTTGTTCCGCTTGTCGGCGGAGCGTTGAGCGAGGCTTATCAGACAGTGAGGGGCTGTATGGGTATGCTGAAATCGGGTGTCGGAGTTTTTGCTATACTTGCAACTGCGGCAATATATCTTCCTGCGGTAATATCCTGCGTGATGTGGCTCATATCACTTAACATAGCAACCGCACTGGCAGGAGTTTTCGATATGGGACGGATAACTGCACTTCTCAGAAGTATAGGTATGGTAATAAATGTACTGATAGCAGTTCTTCTGTGCTGTATGATGATATTTATAATTTCATCTGCGGTTATGCTTATGGTGGGGGGCGGCTGATTATGGCAGAGCTTACGGAATGGGCAGGAGCTGTCTGTGCGGCTGCCGTAATATGTGCGGTTTCGGAAATGCTCCTTCCTGATGGCAGTGTAGCTAAAACCGTAAAGTTTGTACTAGGACTTTTTCTGATAGTTTCGGTTATGCTTCCGCTTGTGAATATGCTGAGGAGCTGTACATTTGATTTTAAAAATATAAGCGTACCCGAAAGCAGTACCGATATAGTTCAGAAAACCGACAATCTTAGTATGACTTACGGAAAAAGTATAATACAGAAGCTTGTAAACGACTGTCTTGACGAAAACGGTATCGGATACGAAAAAACAGATGTAATTATGGATAGTTCGGACGGAAAAAGCATAGATATTATAAGGGTATGTATATATATAAGTGCAGACGAGAGAAATTCCCTTGCGGAGATACAAAGGCTTGTAAAGGAAAAAACAGGAATAACACCTGATGTATATGTGAGGTGAGATTTTATATGGAAAGTAAAGGCTGCCAGGATATTTTAACAAGGATAAAACAGTTTACCGCAAAACCCGAATTTGTGAAGATAGCTGTTATAGCAGGATTTGCAGGAATAGCACTTATTTTGTTTTCGGGAATGTTTTCGGGCAAAAAAACTCAGAACGATACAAAAGCTCTGACAGAGGCAGGTCAGACTAAATACATAAGTCTTACCGAGTACGAAAACGAACTTGAACAAAGTCTTGCCGAAATAATAGCTTCCATAGACGGTGCAGGCTCTACAAAGGTTATGCTTACTATGGAAAGTACTGTGGAACAGGTCTTTGCAGAAAATAAAAATATGTCCCGCAACAGCAGCAATAATACAAGACAGCAGTCAGATACGGTGAATAACAGCGATGTTACGGCTCAGAGCAGCTATATAACGCTGGAGCTTTCAGACGGCAGTCAGCAGACTGTTCTGCTCAAGGAGATACAGCCAAGAGTAAGAGGTGTTCTGATTGTATGTTCGGGCGGAGATAATGAGGTGGTCAAGGCAAAAATAACCGATGCAGTGACAAAGACACTGGATATATCATCTTCAAGAGTAAGTGTAGCCGGACTGGCTCAATAAAGGAGGAAAATTTTATATGAAATTAGGAAAAAGACAGCTCATACTTGCAGGACTTATTCTTACACTGGGCGGAGCGGTTTATCTGAACTGGCAGTTTTCAAGTACAGGCGACTTGCTCGAAGGAGCAGACGCTGTAAGCGTATCAAAGGAACTCGGTCAGGCTGAGTTCGTAAACACTACGGGCGATAAAAAAGTCAGCGAAAAAAATCAGAGTACCTTCAAAAGTACTTCAAAAAGTACCGAAAAGACAACCTCACCTTCAAGCGTCAGAACAGATACTGTCAGCAAAGCCGAAAGCCCTTCCGAAAATACTCAGCAGAAAAGCTCCGATGAATATTTCGCAAAGGCAAAGATGAACCGTCAGCAAACTCAGGATAAAATCGCCGAAATGGCTAAGGAAATGCTCCAGTCCTCAGACCGAAGCGAAAGCGTCAAGGCTGAGGCTGTCGCAAAGGCGGCTGAGCTTGCTGCCGTTATGGAGCAGCAGACAAATATTGAAAGTCTGATACAGTCCAAGGGCTTTGATGAATGCCTTGCATTTATACAGAACGGTGAATGCAGCATTGTCGTAAAGGATAACGAGCTTACCTCTGAGGAGGCTATGATAATAAAGGATATAGTTACTGGACAGACGGGAGTTTCTGCCGAAAAAATCAAAATAACCGCCGTTGCCTGAGCGTTCACAGAATAAGACTGCAAAAACGGAGGCGGGGCTGCGGCTGCGGAATACGGCAGACTTTTGTCTGCCGTGCAATTCAAAGCTTCGCTTTGAATTGATTCAAAAGCAAAGCTTTTGAATTTCCGCAGCCGCAGCCCCGCCTCCGTTTTTGCAGTATCCGAAAATTTTGCTCGGAGCAAAATCGGGATTTTTACTGAAATTTTGTTGTAATACGGTAAAATATATGGTAGAATATCTGTAAAAAATACGAAAGGAATGTATACAGTGGAAAATTTCAGTCTATTTTATCCTATGAACTATGAAAAATCGCCTCTCAGTATGAGCAGCGAGGCTATAAATGACCTGTCGCTTGATTTTATAGTAAGTGCGATTACAAAGGACGAGTTTGAGCAGAATATAATAAAACAGCTTATGACGCAGATAGAATGCAGTGAGGAGCTTATAAAATACAGATGTGATGTATTTGAGGATTTTCTCAGGATACCGAAGCTTCGCTCAAACCTTACATCTCTGCTGGAAATGCTCGGAGAACTGAGGGAGATAGAGAAGTTCAAAAAAGACAGCGATGCGTCATCACTCTGGCAGCTTGTAAACCGAATGAGAGAAATAAACAGGTACATAGACTGCATAAAGGAACTGAGAAGTACTCTTGAAGGTATGGATATACACTCACAGGGACTTGTCACGCTGAGAGAGCTTGTGGTAAAAATATACGAGGACGGTTCTTTTGAGCCGCTCCAGCAGGATATGGAGGAGCTGTTCAAGAAGGTAAGAACTCTGAGAAGCGTAACGATAGGCGTTAATCTTGACGATATGCTCAGACCTGTAAGAGCAGGAATACTCTCTCTGAACGGAAAGGAGTTTACCGACAGCGGAGTGCTTAAAAGATTTATGGCGATGTCTGCAAAAAAGGACGGAAGCGGAATACAGCCCAATGATGATTATGCACATCTGAAAACGTTCCACGCAGCAGCATCAAAGGAGTTCAGGCTTGCCTATGACGATACTCCCACAGGTGCGGACAGGCTTTCCGACAGCATAAAGTTTGTGGTAACGGATATACTTGACAAAATCACAAGAAATATAAAGGACGTACTCAGAAAACACGTTAATGTCAGTGGCTATGCCTTTATATCGCTTATTCCCGAAATAATATTCTATATAAGATGGGCAGAGCTTATAGAAAAAATACAGGCAAAGGGACTTCCGCTTTGCAAGGCTGAGATACTTCCTGTAGGTGAAAGATGTATAAGTGCAAGGGATATTTACAATCTGAAGCTTGCAATAAAGATAGTTTCGGGTGAGGAACTCGAAATCGTAACAAATGACCTCGACTTCGATGACGATACCGGAAGAATATTTGTACTTACAGGCCCGAACAGGGGCGGAAAGACAACTATAACTCAGGCTCTGGGAATAGCTGTTCTTATGGCTCAGTGCGGAATATATGTTCCGTGCAGCTCTTTGAAGCTAAGTCCCTGCGATAATATATATACCCATTTTCCTGCGGACGAAAACGAAACTGTCGATTTGGGCAGACTTGGCGAGGAATCCTCAAGACTTGCAGAAATTTTCAGCAAAGCCACTTCAAAAAGTATGCTGCTTCTGAACGAAAGTCTTGCAACAACCAACGTAACAGAGGGAATGTACATAGCCACAGATGTTCTGAAAGCTATGAGGTATCTCGGCGTAAGATGTATATTCAACACTCATATGCACGAGCTTGCAGCCAATGTCGATAAAATGAACAAGGCGGTAGAGGGCAGCTCCAAAATTGAAAGTATGGTAACAGGTGTCGAAAAAGGACAGCGTTCCTTTAAGGTTTCGGTAAATCCTCCTCAGGGACTTAGCTATGCAAAGGATATTGCTCAGCAGTACGGAGTAACGTTCGAGAAAATAAAAAGTACTATAGATGGCAGAGATATTTAAATATAGTATATATTAAAAGCTTTTTTAAAATTGTAGGAATGAATTAAAGTATGCTTCAATACTCCACAAGATTGTGCTGATTAGATAAAGTCAGTCTTTATTAATAATCATAAATACTGTAAAAACCTTTAATTTTTGGTAAATTTGATACTTGAAAATGTCATATATACAAATTTTTAAGCTGTTCTTTGGGAGTATTGTATAAATCAAAATTAAAGTTTTTGTTGACAATAACAAATTAAGTGCTATAATATAATCAACAGGAAAAAATTAAATATCCTGTTAAACATAAACTCCGAAATGAGATTACAAGTCCAGAGTAGGCAGGAAATTTTTAAGGAGGAATTTTTTATGACACCTATTATTGAATTGCATGACATTGATGTAACTGAATTCCTTGCAGTGCTTGATACCTGTCAGGGCAACGTATTTCTGGTAACAAGAGAGGGAGACCATCTTAATCTTAAAAGTAAGCTTTGTCAGCTTGTAGGTCTTACACAGCTCATCGAGGGCGGAAAGATTGCTCAGGCTTACATCGTTTGCGAAAATCCCGAGGACGAAGCAAAGCTGTTCAGATTTAATCTGTTCAACGATACAGGCGATGCCGATATTAAAAAGTAATTCAGTAAAAATTAGTTGATACACAGCAGGAAACCCTGATATTCACTTCCGAATATCAGGGTTTCTTTTTTTAAACTCACGCACAGAAAAAAATACTTACCGTAACAACAGACATCAATATTCCTGTAATATCCGCAAGTAATGCACAGGGAACGGTACAGCCTGTTTTTGAAATACCTACACTCCCGAAATACATCGCTATGGTATAAAATGTCGTTTCAGTAGAACCCATCATTACGCTTGCAACCCTTCCTGCAAAGCTGTCTGCTCCGCTTTGCGAAAGTATATTGTCAAGAACCGCAAGTGCACCGCTTCCGCTTACCGGTCTTATAAGTGCCAGCGGAATAACCTCTTTCGGAAATCCCTCTGTATTGAATACCGAACTTAACAGCTCCGACAGAAAAGCCGAAAATCCGCTCTCCTGAAAAATTGTTACCATAAATACCAGCCCTATTATTGATGGGGCTATCTGAAAGGTCGTCCTTATACCTGATGCCGCTCCCTCTGTAAAAAGTGAAAAAACTTCCTTTCCCTGAAATATTCCTGCCAGCGTTATTGCAAGTATTATCAGAATTACGCTTGCCGAAGATATGTATTCCATTTGTCAGCACTCCTTTTTACCTGCGTTCCTGAACATTTCAGTAAGCTTTACTGCGGCTACTCCCACAATAAGTGCGGTAAACGAGGAAATCCATATACATACCGTTATCTCCATCGGTGCTTTGCTTCCGTGTGCCGCACGCATAGCCGCTATCGTTGTCGGTATAATCTGTATAGATGCCGTGTTCATAACTATAAATACCGACATACTGCTGTCCGCTTTCCTGCTTCCGTCATACATAGCTGATATTGCTTTAAGTCCTGCCGGAGTTGCCGCATTTCCTATTCCTATAAGATTTGCCGTTATGTTTGTACTGACATAGCTCATAACCTTTTTATCGCTTCTGTACTTCGGAAAAAGCAGCTTAAGTACAGGCGAAAAAAATACCCTCACCGCCTCCGATACTCCGCTTTTATCCGCTATATTCATTATTCCGCTCCATACCGCCATAGAACCTGTCAGCGTCAGCAGAAGCTTTATACTGTTCTCACAGCCTTTGAAAACCGCTCCCGATGCCGCTGTTCCGTTTCCGCTTGCCAGTGAGTATATAACGGACAAAATAATCATTACTGCCCATACTATGTTCATCATAAAAAATACCTCCTTTAATTAAAAAATATGTTACTTAATATTGACAAAATATCCATTATTTGGTAAAATATAGACACTGATTTATATATCAATTTTGTTAAGGAAGGAAGATAACCTTGAAAAATATCAAAAAAAACGGACATATGGGACATATAGGAAAAGTTGACAAGCTGGGAAGAGTTGTTATTCCCTCGTCTATGCGTAAAAATTATGACATTGATAACGGCGAAACTATAGAAATGCTCTCGGTTGATGAGGGAATACTCATAAGAAAATATCAGCCCGGCTGTATGTTCTGCGGAAGTATTGAGGATACCGCTCTTTTTGAGGGTCATATGATATGTAAAAGCTGTGCAGAAAAAATTTCTAAAATTTCAGAATAAAACCCGTCTGTTACATTATATTCTCAGACTTTCGGATTAATAACCTTAGAGTATGAGCCGTCGCCACGGTCGGGAGATTGCAGCTCCTCGTGGAAAAAATTTTTCCACGAGGGGTAATTTAAGCTTTTCAAGCTTAAATTACCGCCCTAAGACTTTTGTCTTAGGGCGGCTGCAATCTCCCGACCGTGGCGACGGCTCATATTATGCAAAGCTCAGAAAGTCATTTCAGACAGGCACACATCAAAATCTTAAAGAAACACTCTCAGTGCGTTTATGAAATCCTGTTCAAGCTTTACAATACTTTCAGCGAGAGCCTTGCTTTCGGGATTTGCTCCCGAATATTTGTTAATGGAGCTGCTTATGCTTTTTATTCCCATATTGCAGCCGTCCATCATAATTTCGGCAGCTTTCTGAGGGGTGTGTTCGGTCATCATTTTGAACTCTGTGGATATGAAGCTCATAATTTTGGATACGGCAGGAGGGTCTTTTTCATCGCAGCCATAGGTATTAAGCAGATTATGGCATTCATCGCCGAGCTGTATATGACGCTGATTGAAGTCCCTGATAACATCTTTAAGGCTGTCATCGTGAAGCAGACCTATGACCTGTTCCATACTGTTTGTAGCGTTTTTACAGCCTGAATTGCATTCCCTGAGAAGCATAATAGTATCGTTGTTCATAAAAAATCACTCACTTTCCGAAATTATTGTTTCCATAAGCAGACACTCATATTCACACCGAAAAATTTTACAGCGATATTAAAAAATTTTCTTTTAATTTCAGAAAAGATATATTATAATACATAATGCAATAAAGCAGATGACGGAATGGAGGTATTTTTATGGGAGATAATCCGCATGACGGACACAGGGACAGGCTCAGAAAAAAATTCATTCTCAACGGAACAGATACTATGGAGGAGCATGAACTGCTTGAGCTTATACTGTACTATGCAATTCCCAGAAAGGATACAAACCCGATTTCACACAAGCTGCTGGCGAAATTCGGCTCAATATCGGCAGTGCTGGATTCTTCCGTTGAGAACCTCAAGCAGGAGGGACTGAGCGAAAACTGTGCAATATATCTTAATCTTCTTCCGCACATATGCAGGGCATATATGGACGATAAGTTCGGCAACAATGACAAGATAGTTACAGATGACAATATAACCGAAAAGATGAAGTATAAATTCATCGGCATAAACTATGAAATTGTAGTCCTTATGCTTCTGGACAGCAAGAACAAGGAGGTTTTCTGCGGAACTATAAGTAAGGGTTCGATAACCTCCAACGAGATACACATAAGAAAAATAGTAGAGCTTGCAATAATATATAATGCAAAATCGGCAGTGATTTCGCACAATCACCCCAGCGGAATAGCACTGCCGTCAGGCGAGGATATGGCAGCAACCAGAAGAATATTTGAATCCCTGAAGCTTATAAACGTATATCTGCTTGACCATATAATAGTAGCGGACAATGACTGCGTATCAATGCGTCAGACAGGCTTTATGGACAAACTAAGGTAAGTGCAGGAGGGGGATATTATGGAATTCAGACTTCATTCGGAATACAAGCCTACGGGAGATCAGCCGAAGGCTATAGACAGCATATGCCGTTCTATAGAGAGCGGAAACAAAAACCAGACGCTTCTTGGAGTAACAGGTTCGGGAAAAACATTTACAATGGCTAATATAATAGCCCGTGAAAAAAGACCAACTCTTGTTCTTGCACACAACAAAACCCTTGCGGCACAGCTTTGCAGTGAGTTCAAGGAATTTTTTCCCGAAAATGAGGTGGAATATTTTGTCAGCTATTACGACTACTACCAGCCCGAAGCATACGTCGCACAGACCGATACCTATATTGAAAAGGACAGCTCCATAAATGACGAAATAGACAAGCTCCGCCACAGTGCAACGCTGGCACTCTCCGAAAGACGTGATGTAATAATAGTAGCCAGCGTATCCTGCATATACAGCTTAGGCGACCCTATAGACTACCGAAATATGGTAATCTCTCTCCGACCCGGTATGGAAAAATCACGTGATGATTTGCTGAGAAAGCTTGTGGAAATCCAGTACGAAAGAAACGACATAGATTTTACAAGAAACAAATTCAGGGTGCGTGGCGATGTAGTGGAAATATACCCCGCAAACAGCGAGGGCAAAATAATAAGGGTAGAATTTTTCGGAGATGAAATAGACAGGATAACCGAACTTAATTCTGTCACGGGCGAGCTTGTCAGCGAACTGAAACACGCCGCTATATATCCTGCTTCCCACTATATAGTACCCAGAGATAAAATGATGAATGCCGTCAGGGAACTTGAACAGGAACTTGACGAAAGAGTAAAATTCTTTCAGAATAAAGGAAAACTCATAGAGGCACAGCGTATAGAACAAAGAACAAGATATGATATTGAAATGCTTCAGGAAATAGGCTTCTGTACAGGAATAGAAAACTATTCACGAGTTCTTTCAGGCAGAAAGGCAGGCTCATCACCATATACCCTTCTTGACTATTTCCCCGAAGATTTTCTTTTGTTTGTAGATGAATCACACGTTACGATTCCTCAGGTAAGAGGAATGTATGCCGGCGACAGGGCAAGAAAGGAAAGTCTTGTTGAATACGGTTTCAGACTTCCGTCAGCATTTGACAACCGCCCTCTCAACTTTGACGAATTTTATTCAAAGATAAATCAGGCTGTGTTTGTAAGTGCCACACCGGGAGATTTCGAGCTTCAGAACTCAAAGATAATCGCCGAACAGGTTATACGTCCGACAGGACTTCTTGACCCCGAAATATCCGTAAGACCTACAGACGGACAGATGGACGACCTTATATCCGAAATAAATATCCGCATACCCAAAAAAGAAAGGGTTCTCATTACTACCCTTACAAAGAAAATGGCTGAGGATTTAACCGAATACCTTGAGGAAATGGGAATAAAAGTAAGATATATGCACCACGATATAGATACCGTGGAACGTATGAAAATAATACGTGGTTTAAGACTGGGCGAATTTGATGTTCTTGTCGGAATAAACCTTCTGAGGGAAGGTCTTGACATACCCGAAGTATCACTCGTAGCCATACTTGATGCTGATAAGGCAGGTTTTCTGAGAAGTGAGCGTTCACTTATACAGACAATAGGACGTGCCGCAAGAAACTCAGAGGGCAAGGTAATAATGTATGCCGACAGCGTAACCGAACAGATGGAAAAGGCTATAACCGAAACAGAACGCAGACGTTCAATCCAGTCACAATACAACGCCGAACACAACATTGTACCCAGAACCATAAATAAGAAAGTTTCCGAAATTCTGGAAATATCCGTAAGCGACAAGAACAGTCACGGAAGCGGAAAAGGAAGCCGTTCAAAACATCTTTCCGAAGAGGAAAAGCAGAAGCTCATAGATGCTCTTACAAAAGAGATGAAGAACGCTGCAAAAATGCTCGAATTTGAACACGCAGCATATCTCAGGGATAAGATAAACAGGCTGAAAGGAAATAAATAACAGGTGATAAATTAATATGGCAAGAAAAAAAGAAGCCGTGCAATACGGAAATGACAGCATAACAATACTCAAAGGAGCTGAAAGGGTAAGAAAAAGACCTGCCGTAATTTTCGGCTCTGACAGTATAGAGGGCTGTCAGCACTCTATTTTTGAAATTCTGTCAAATTCAATAGACGAGGCAAGAGAGGGATACGGAAATAAAATCATAGTCACACGCTTCGATGATAATTCCGTTGAGATAGAGGATTTCGGACGTGGAATCCCCGTAGACTACAACGAAAACGAAGGAAGATACAACTGGGATTTAACCTTCTGCGAACTTTATGCAGGCGGAAAATACAACAATTCCGAAGGCGAAAATTATGAGTATTCCCTCGGACTTAACGGTCTGGGTCTTTGTGCAACGCAGTATGCCTCCGAATATATGGACGCTGAGGTAAAGCGTGACGGCTATATATACACACTCCACTTTGAAAAAGGTGAAAATGTCGGCGGACTGAAAAAACAACCCTATACCAAAAAGGATACAGGAACAAAAATACGCTGGAAGCCCGATATAGACGTATTCACCGACATAAACGTTACAGCAGACTTTTTCCGTGATATGATAAAGCGTCAGGCAATAGTAAATGCAGGCGTAAAGTTCATATTCAGAAATCAGAACGGCAAAGCCTTCAGTGAGGAAAGCTTCAGCTATGTAAACGGAATAACCGACCACGTTCAGGAAATAGCTGGCGACAAAGCCCTTACATCGGTTCAGAGCTGGAGCGGTGAAAAAATGGCTCGTGACAGGGACGACAAGCCCGAATACAAAACAAAGATAAATGTAGCCTTTGCGTTTTCAAATCAGGTTTCACTCACAGAATATTATCACAATTCAAGCTGGCTCGAATACGGCGGTGCTCCCGACAAAGCTGTCAGAAACTCATTCAAATATATAATCAACCAATATCTCAAAACAAAAGGAAAGTACAATAAAAACGAAAGTCAGATAAAGGACGAGGATATTCTCGACTGCCTTGTAATAGTAGTATCCTCCTTTTCCAGTGTGACATCATACGAAAACCAGACAAAAAAAGCCATAAACAACAAAGGCATACAGGACGCTATGATTGAAATGTTCCGACATAACCTCGAAATATACTTCATAGAAAATCCTCTCGAAGCCGAAAAAATAGCAAATCAGGTACTCGTAAACAAGAGAAGCCGTGAAAATGCCGAAAAAACAAGGGCTACTCTTAAAAAGAAGCTCACAAGCAATATGGATATGACAAACCGTGTCGCAAAGTTCGTAGACTGCCGCAGCAAGGATACATCCGTAAGAGAAGTATTCATTGTTGAGGGTGACTCGGCTCTCGGAGCGTGTAAGCAGGCTCGTGACCCCGACTTTCAGGCGATAATCCCCATAAGAGGAAAAATCCTGAACTGTCTTAAAGCCGATTATAACAAAATATTCAAAAGCGAGATAATAACCGACCTTATAAAAGTCCTCGGCTGCGGTGTGCAGACAACTTCAAAGGCAAACAAGGAACTTGCAGGCTTCGATATAAACCTTCTCAGATGGAACAAAATTATAATCTGTACCGATGCGGACGTTGACGGCTTTCAGATAAGAACTCTGCTTTTAACTATGATATACCGCCTTACTCCCGACCTTATATCGGCAGGAAAAGTATTCATAGCCGAATCGCCGCTTTACGAGATAACCACAAAAAAGAACGTATATTTTGCCTATACCGAACAGGAAAAGGAAAAATTCATAAAGCAGATAGGAAACGAAAAATTCACCGTACAGCGTTCAAAAGGTCTTGGTGAAAACGAACCCGATATGATGAACCTTACTACTATGAACCCTTCTACACGAAGGCTTATAAAGGTGCTTCCCGATGATGCTGAAAAAACGGCTCAGATGTTCGACATTCTTTTAGGCGATAACCTTTCGGGCAGAAAGCAGTATATAGTCGAACACGGCTCGGAGTATACGGACGCTCTCGACTTATCTTAATAAACCATAAAGTTTAGGTCAAGCCTTTTCAAAGGCTTGCGGTTTCCAAAGGCGGAGCCTTTGGTGGGATTTTCAAGGGCAAAGCCCTTGAACTGTACAAAGAACTTTCAGGAGAGGAAAATTTTTATATGGATTTGGGCATCATAAGAGAAGAAATTGATACTATAGACAAAGAGCTTCTGGAGCTTTTCAAAAAGCGTATGGAGTGCAGCATAAAGGTTGCGGAATATAAAAAAGAAAACGGAATACCCATAGTAAACACTTCAAGAGAAAACGAAATCCTTGATGAAGTGGAAAAAAACGGCGGAGAGTTTGGCCATGCGGCAAGACTTCTTTTTTCCAACATAATGGAGCTTAGCAAGGGTATACAGCACGATATAATCGGCTCAGGTAAAGATATACGCCGTAAGATAAGCAACGCAGACAAAAAAATAACATTCTGCTCTGATACCAGAATAGCTTTGCAGGGAATAGAAGGTGCAAATTCTCACGAAGCGGCTCTCAGACTTTTTCCCGAATGTAAGACACTTTTCTATAAAAGCTTTTCAAAGGTCTTTGAAGCAGTCGATAAGGGCGAGGCAGACTACGGAATATTGCCTGTCGAAAATTCTTCGGCAGGCTCAGTATCGGCAGTATATGACCTGATTTTAAAGTACCGTTTTTACATAGTAAAGGCTATAAATCTTCCGATAGAGCATTGTCTTTGCGGACTTAAGCAAAGTGAGTTCACAGATATAGAACAGGTATGGTCACACCCTCAGGCTATGGCACAGTGTTCCGAATTTATAAGCGAGTACGGTCTTAAAACAGTGGAATGTACAAATACTGCCGTCGCCGCAAAAAAAATAGCCGAGGAAAAACGTCTTAACTGTGCCGCCATATGTACCGAAAAGGCGGCAGATGAGTATGGTCTTAAAGTTATAGCCAAAAGCTGTCAGAACTACAAGGACAACAGCACACGATTTATAGTTATCTCAAAAAAGCTCATAATTCCCGATAATGCCGATAAAATAAGTCTTTGCTTTTCCGTACCTCATACAAACGGAGCTTTGTATACCGTTCTCGGACGTTTCAGCTCAAACGGTATGAACCTTACAAAGCTCGAATCAAGAACAATAGACGGTATGCCTTTTGAATATCTGTTTTATCTCGATTTTCAGGGTAATGTGCAGAGTGATAAGGTAGTAAATATGCTCTGTGCTTTGTCTGAGGAAATGCCTGAGTTTTCATTTCTGGGTAACTACAAGGAGGTTTAATATATATCCGTATGGGCAATAATGTAAATAAAAAAGAAGATACAAGCTATATTACCTTGCTGAGCGTTATCTCGGCAATTGCGGTTGT
>ONBJ01000069.1 GCA_900316025.1 uncultured Eubacteriales bacterium | reverse complement strand
GGCTATGACTGGACTTACAGTATCGACAGCCTGAATGTAACAGTAAATTGTGATTATGATTTCAGCGATTACAGATACACATTCCATGTAAAAGGTGTAAAAGAGGGTTATGTCAACGCTGTGCTGATGTATGTCAATATGCAGGAGCAGTGGGTAAGAGTTCCGATGAAACTTTATGTCGACAAAAATCTCAATGTCAGCAGAGTAGACATTGCTTCTCAGAAAAGTACCACCTGTTATGACAGTCTGAAAAAGATTATTCAGCGTGACAATGTATTTTCTTACACAGTAGTCAAGACACATGACGATAATAATAACAAACTGGTAACGGTCAGCGAAGATGAATACGGTATTCTGCACTATGAATTTTACCGCATTGAAAAAGACAGTGTAACAAGACTTGGCAGTTACACTGCCCATAATGTTTCCTGCTATATTGACTATGAAACAGCAAGACTTGGTGTTTTCAGTATAGACGAATACGGTGTTGGTTATTTTGGCAGACTGACAGCCGTAAATGAAGGAATTACTGTTGACTGGCATTCTGACGGATATATCACCTCTGGCAGAGCAATATCAAAACACGGTGAAGGACTAATTTTCACAGATAAAAACGACCTTTCTTTGATAGCCAATTTCAGATAACTGTTGTTTATACCAATTCCTTATTGAACACTATAAAAACGAAAGAATTCGGTTTATGTTTTTCATAAGCTGAATTCTTTCGTTATATATCCGTTTCAGCTTTTTACAATATATTTCTGAAAGGCAAAGTAACTTACCTCTCAGAAAAAATCGTAAATTGCATTGCACAAAAAAGGAAAATTTGCTATAATTAATGTCATAGAAAAACAAAGGAGATAATTTTATGAAACTGTTGCATAAAATTTTTGGCGGAATACATCTTAGCTGGCTCAAGGTTATTATTTTAGCTGTAATTATGGGAATATATACAGGACTTATCAATCAAGTGCCATTCCTATTTGATACATCTTTCAGAGATATTGCCATATCGTTTGAAGTGTGGATATTTTTAGGTACTTTTATCATAATGAACGCAAAAAGCAATCTTGATTCAGCTTTGAAATGCTTTGTATTCTTTCTGATAAGTCAGCCGTTGGTATATCTTGTTGAAGTGCCGTTCTCAGGCTGGGAAATTATGCACTATTATAAAAACTGGATATTATGGACAATACTCACATTCCCTATGGGATTTATCGGCTACTATCTCAAAAAAGGCAAATGGTGGGGACTGTTTATTCTGACACCAATACTGATACTTCTGGCATTTCATTATGCCTCTTTTCTGGGGGAAACCATATTTTCATTTCCGAAACATTTGTTGAGCGGTATTTTCTGTGCAGTCACTATGATAATCTATGTTCTTGCGATATTCAGCGGTAAAAAAACACGGATTGCAGGTCTGGTCATAAGCAGTTCACTGATAGCCGTTTTAACATTGATAACATTAGTAAATCCTGTTGTATACGACACGGTTATCCTAACCTGTGACGCTGAAAGTGAAGTTTATTTTGACGATTCCTATACGGTGTATTTATCTGATGAAAGTTTCGGTACGCTTGATGTTGATGTACATAAGGGCGAAACCGAAAAAGATGATTTTTATTTACTCCATGCTTTATTGAAAAAAGCAGGTAAAACTGATGTAATCATAAAATCTCCGAACGGTGAAAAGATTGTTTATGAAATCGACATAAGAAGAAATACTTTTGATTTGGTAAAAAAACAGTAGATTAAAGCAGACAAATAAAAGAAAAAATAAGGGAAAGAGGAAAAAGATGAAAAAACGGTTTTATATCATTTTTATTGCTTTTTTGATGCTGATTTGTTTTGTCTATAATATAATTGTCGGAAGCAGATATATTATTGAAACAGATATTAACGGTTACAATGGCACTGCCGACAAACTGACTGTTACTGTTCATCAAGACAAAGAAATATTAAAAGTTACTGAATATCACATTCAAAATGAAAAACTCTATATCACAGTAGAATCAATATCCTCTGGCCGTGCATTTCTATCTGTTTCAGCGGCAGATGAACCTGATTTTTTATTTTCTTCTCCTTACCTGTATGTCCATACATTTGGCATTATAACCGAAGAAAACTTTTTCGGCAGGAGTACGGGAAGCTGGAGTTTTTCAGCAGCTAACATTATTTTTCTTGCTGTACTTATCATTGGTCTGTTGATACACATAAAAAAAGAACTGCACCGTGACTTCTATCAGTACAGCAATGTCAGAAATATCGGTTTTTTGATATTTCTCATAATTCTGTTTGTTGAACAACTTATCTCGCTTGGCAGTATTAATCGTGGAATAATAGGTTCAGTAGATACAGCATTATATTCTGCAGGTTTCTTTTCTTATTTTGTGCTGCCTGTCGCATTTGTAACATTTATTCTTGTAACGGTCAGTAATATTCAGCTTATGAGAAACGAGGGACGCAACTGGAAAAATATGCTTGGCTGTATTTTAGGAGTAATGCTTTGTCTGAGTACAGTTTTTCCCGAAATTCTCAGTAATTTCTTGCAACAGACAACTATTGTAGATGTGCATAATCAAAACGGTATCGCATTGTATATAGAATTATTGGTTGAAGATACCATTTTTGCTGTAACGGCATATCTTGAATGTATTTTGATAGGCACTATCATTTTATCCACAAAAGCCGCACGAAAAATCCCCGCATTTGATAAGGATTATATACTGATACTCGGCTGTCAGATAAAAAAGGACGGAACTCTGACTAATCTCCTCAAAAGCAGGGCTGACAGAGCTATTGAGTTTGCAAAAATGCAGAAAAACGCTGTCGGAAAAGATATTACCTTTATTCCCTCGGGTGGAAAAGGAATTGATGAGGTAATCGCCGAAGCAGACGCAATAAAAAATTACCTTGTGTCAACAGGCATTCCCGAAAGCAGCATACTTGTGGAAAACCAATCGGAAAACACTTACGAAAATCTTAGAAATTCTATGGAGCTTATCCGTAATCATACAAAAAATGATAATCCGAAAATAGCTTTTTCAACAACAAACTATCATGTATTCCGTTCCGGTGTTTTCGCTTCCCATCAGAACATCAAAGCCGAAGGCATAGGAGCAAAAACAAAAAGATATTTTTGGATAAATGCCTTTATAAGAGAATTTATTGCTACCCTCGTTTCAGAATGGAAAACGCATATGGCGATTATTATGATATGGATTGTCGTCATTATTTCTATGGTTGGAATCGTTTACTTTTCCAATAATCTCTGATTAAGATATGCTTACTTTAAGCGGTGACAATCAAAAGTTTTTGTCCCGCTTTTTCCAAAAAGCGGGTAGGGGTCAAGGGGACAACGTCCCCTTGGCGGGATTTTAAAGGGTGCAACCCTTTAATACTCTGTAAAAATCCAAAATTTTCGCAAGAAAATTTTGCCCTGAAAACTCTTATTATCTGCCTGCGTTGTAAGTAAATTGACTTTCTTTTTTATAATCACAATAAAGTCGGCTACTCAATGATGTAGTAGCCGACTTCTTCATACTATTGTGCGTACCAAAAGGTAGTTTGTTTATTTGACTGTTACTGTACAGCTTGCTGTTTTGCCGTTGTGAGTGGTTACGGTAATAACAGCGGTACCTGATTTCTGAGCAACGATTTTACCTGTACTGTACACTCTTACTACATCAGGGGCACTGCTTGTCCACTTGAATGATGTTGCAGAATTACTGGTGAGCGTCTTTGTAAAAGTGTAGCTTGAATGTACGTGGAGTGTAAGTTCAGACTTGTCAAGAGAAATGCTGCCCGGAGCTTTCTTTACATTAACTTTACATACTGCGGTTACACCGTTTACCGATGTTGCTGTAATGTATGCTGTTCCTAAGCCTACACCTGTTACGATACCGTTTTCATCTACTGTTGCGATTGTTTCATCGCTTGTTGTCCAGTCTACTTTCTTTGACAATGTTGCCGGAGTAACGGTTGCTGTGAGTGCGTATTCCTGTTCAAGACCGATGTTGACAGCTGTCTTGTTGAGTTCAACAGTTTCTTGAATTTCTTCGTTTTCTCCGTTATAAGCAAGCTTCCACAAATTGCTGTATTTTACTGTTTCGTATGAATTATCATTTACTACAACATAACCTACTGCATGAACGCCATTGCCAATATCAGGAATTCCATATGTGTACTCTGTTGCGTTGAGCTTGCTTGAACTGAAGTAATTTACGTTGTCAACGTTTTCAAGAGTGAGTTTTGCTTCATCATAGTCTTCTTCTGCACCGTTATAGTAAACAACACCTATCTTTGCTGCGTTGTAATCGCCAACATTTGCGGTAACGTCTACGCTTACTCTTTCTTTTCCGCCAGCTTTGATTGATGTCGGGTTGGAAAGTTCTACGGTTACATTTTTGTTCATCTCTGCTACTGCTTCAGCTTTTTCTTCAGGAGAAGCTACTGCTGACCAACCTGCAACTGCCAGTCCTGTGTAGTTGCCTTTGCCTTCTACCTGAACATTGAAGTTGCCTTCTGTTGTAGTTGCAAAAGTTCCTGCTACTTCGTAATCTGTTCCCTTTACAAGTTCTTTTCCATTTACGATTACTTTGAATTCTACTGCGGTAGTACCGATGCTTTTGAGTGTTACTGTGTTGCTTGTAAACTGAATGTCACTGTCTGCAACATCTCTCGGACTAAGGAAGAATTTCTGTCCCTCGGGAAGTACAAGTTTATAGTTGTCATTGTTTACTGTAAGTGCTGAGAAATCAAGTTCGTTGCCTACGATATTGCCATCTTCGTCATAAATTACGTTTGTTATATCGCCTACGATTGCGATTTTGCCTGTAACAAAGTCGTCTGCTTTATCTTTATCAAGAACAACTGTTTCGTCATAGATATAAGTTATTTTGTATTCGTCTTCTCCATATACGCCGTTAAGGTCGCTCGGTACTACGCTGATAGCAACTTCTCTCTGGGAAATGGTAAATTCAACAGGAAGTACATCTATATCGTAACCTCTTGCAGTAACAACACCTTGAACTTTATATGTTCCTGCATTTACAGGTGCTTCATCAAGGTCTACCCACTCTTCGCCCTCAAGTTTGGAGTACTTGTAAACGATTGTGTTCTTTGCAGGAAGTTTTGTGCCCTCGTCTGCTACTACGGAAACTTCAGGTGTCTGTCCGTTATAAACATAATTTTCCGCTACCGTCTTTGCTGTTACACTCTTATTGCTCTGAACTGTCCACTCTTTTGTTACCTGACCCTCATAGTTTCTGCCACCGTTGATGTTAATCTTGTAGGTTCCAGGTACATACGCTGAGAGTGTGCCTGACATTGTGTAGTCAAGTCCTTCTTCGAGGTCTGTGTTACCATCTTTTGCACTTGTGATTTCTACAACTTTCTTATTGCCGTCATAGACAAATCCACTGTCATCGGTAATTTCAAACATTTCAGGAGTGATTTTCTTCTTTGTGATTTCTGCCTGAATAGGATAGTCATAAACTACGGTGTAGTTATCCAAAGCAACGTTTTCATCTGTTACGATGTCATAGTAACCTATATTGCCTGTATAATCTTTAAGCTTGAGTACATCTGCAAACAAGTCTTTTGTATCATTGCCAACAAGACCTGTTGAACCGTCTTCTGCAGCTGTTTCTACGTCATAAGCTATTGCAATATCCTCTTCCTTTGTTCCGTAAACCCACTTCTGGAACTCCTCGGGATAGATTTCTGCCTGACGCTTTGCTATTACAAAGCTGAATGCTTCTGTTTCGGTATCTGCATAGTTTGTGCTGTTTGTTGCTTGTGCTTTTACCTGATAGCTTCCTACATTTGTCGGAGCTGTATCTGTCCATGTTTCGCCGTCGTCTGCTGACCACTTGAATGCATATGTGTAGTTGCTTCCCTCGGGTGCTCCTGTTACTGTGTAATCCTCGCTTACGTCTGCTCCGTCATAGATAACCTCTGCTTCGCCC
>ONBJ01000036.1 GCA_900316025.1 uncultured Eubacteriales bacterium | reverse complement strand
CTGTGTTCCTTTGGTTGGTTTGCAACTCCATTGTAACTCATTTTGGAGCCGTTGTCTTTATTTATTTTTGTGCAATTTTTAGATTTGCTCATTTATAGTATAATTTATGAATGAATGAAGTTGCCTTCACTCACAATTATGAACAACAAATAAACTAAAAAAACAGACAGCCTGCTATCAAAAGACAACAGGCTGTCATATTTCAGATATTATTTATTTCTGTAAGACTTACTTTCTGATTATGCGATGAAAAGCTGAACCCAGTACTTGCTTCCGTCCTTTACATAGTAGCCTACACCGATACTCTTGAAGTTAGAGTTGAGTATGTTAGCCTTATGACCTGAGGACTCCATCCAGCCGTCCATAACGCTCTGAGGGCTTGAATAACCGCAAGCTACGTTTTCGCCGCCGCCACTGTTGCTTATGCCGTACTCGCTGAAAATTGTGAAGCAAGATGTACCGTTAGGTCTTGTATGTGAGAAAGACTGCGAAATCTCTACAGCTCTCTTCTGAGCAGCAGCAGTAAGTTTAGTAGTTGTTGTCAAAGCTGAAAGTCCCTTTTTCTTTCTTTCTGCGTTTACGAGCCTTACTACCTCATTTGTAATAGCTGCGGTATCATCTGCTGCTTTTACCGTAACAGTACATGAAGCGGTTTTGCCGTTATAAGTTTTAACAGTTACGGTTGCTGTTCCTACACCCTTAGCGGTTACAACTCCGCTTGAAGATACGGAAGCTACATTTGAATTAGAACTTGTCCATGTT
This sequence comes from uncultured Eubacteriales bacterium, assembly GCA_900316025.1. GTDB lineage: Bacteria > Bacillota > Clostridia > Oscillospirales > Acutalibacteraceae > CAG-964. The sequence continues at coordinate 28,750 of ONBJ01000036.1, read as the reverse complement.
ACTGAATCATAAGCATTTGAAGGTGTCAGTGTTTTTGTAAGTGTAAATGTCTTGCCTTTTTCAAGTGACAAGGAAGTTCTGCTGAGTTTTACAGCGGTGGGAGCAGCCTTTACAGTAACATTACAGGAAGCTGACTTGCCGTTATATGTTGTAACTGTGATAGTTGCAGTACCTGCAGCTTTAGCATATATTACACCGCCTGTTACGGTAGCTACGTTTGTGTTGCTGCTCTTCCATGTAGATGAGTTGTAAGCGTTTGAAGGTGTGAGTGTGCTGGCAACAGATGTTGTGCTGCCTGAAGACAATACCAAAGAAGTTTTGCTGAGCTTTACAGCGGTGGGAGCAGGTTTTACAGTAACTTTGCACGAAGCTGATTTTCCGTTGTATGTTGTAGCCGTGATAGTAACAGTTCCTACTGACCTTCCTCTGATAACACCTTTGCTGGATACGGTAGCAATGCCTGTATTGCTGCTTTTGAATGTCAGAGCATCAAATGCACCTGAGGGAGAAACCGTACCTATGAGATTATATGTCATACTTGTTGCTATTGTAAGAGAAGTTTTGTTGAGTTTCAGTGAAGTGGGAGCAGCCTTAACTGTAACTGTACAGGTTGCTGTTTTGCCGTTATAAGTTCTTGCAGTTATTGTTGCAGTTCCAACGCTCAAGCAATTTACCACACCTGAAGTACTTACAGTAGCAACTGCTCTGTTGTTGGTTGACCATGTAACCTTGTTTATTGTTCCTGAAGGGGAAACCGAAGGTGTAAGGGTAAATGACTGACCAACACCCTGTGTCACAGATGTTTTGTTAAGAACAACACCTGTAGGAGCGGCTTTTACTGTTACATAGCATTCGTAAGCTTCACCTGTATCGAGCATATCAACTCTTACAGTTCCACGACCTGCTTTTACACCTCTCATTTTTCCACCGTTACTTACTGATACGATGTCGGGATTTTTGCTTGAATAGCTTGCTCTTCCCGAAACGAAAAGAAGACCGTTTACATCTTTTCCTTGTCCTACACCGAGTTCTATTGAAGTAGTTCTTGTAACTGCTGATGAACCTGCTATACTTACTGTTGCAGAGGATTCATTTGCATAAGTTTCTGCTGCGAATGAAGTAACGGCAACTCCCTGAGCCATTACCAACGCAAGTGCTATACACGCACATTTTTTAAAAATTTTCATTGTAATCACATCTCCCTAAGTAATTTGTTAAGTACATTATAACAAAACTTTAACAAATTGTAAATATGTTTTATTCATAAATCGTTCATAAAAAAATTGTGTTATTTTAACAAAACCGAAATTCAGGCATAATTTCAAAGAAAAATATGCCTGAATTTCGGTTTCAGAAATATATAAAATATATAAAAAATGAACGACTGTCCCTTTTGGAAACAGCCGTTCTCTGTATAAACAAATTACAAGTCGTGAAGTACTCACCGCCTATAGAGGCGGGAGCTTCCTTTAATCTGCCCAACCTTGCAAAGGATTTCATTATTACAGGCATCAGTTTCCGAGGCTATGGGTTTTTTATGAGGCAATATTTATATTGTCAAGGAAAAAGTCAGCCTTGCGGCTGACGGGCAATTCATCCCTCCACCTAAGAGGTGGGGGACTTCTTGCCCATTTAGGTTAAAGTGTCAATCAAACGCCCTGAGCAATCATAGCATCTGCAACCTTTTCAAAGCCTGCGATGTTAGCACCTACAACATAGTTGCCCTCAAAGCCGTACTTCTTTGCAGCGTTGGAGATGTTGTTGAAGATATTAACCATAATACCCTGAAGCTTCTGGTCAACCTCTTCAAAAGTCCATGAAAGACGCATTGAGTTCTGGCTCATTTCGAGAGCAGAAGTAGCAACGCCGCCAGCGTTTGCAGCCTTACCGGGAGCAAACAGAACACCGCTGTTCTGGAGCAGGTGAGTAGCCTCAAGAGTTGTAGGCATATTAGCACCCTCTGCAACGGCAATAACACTGTTAGCGATAAGTCTTTTTGCGTCATCTTCACGAAGCTCGTTCTGTGTAGCACAGGGAAGAGCAACGTCACACTTAACTGACCAGTCGAACTTGCCCTCATGATATTCAGAATTGGGACGATAGTTCTTATACTCTGTAAGACGCTGTCTTTTAACCTCTTTGATTTCCTTGATAGCAGCGAGGTCGATGCCCTCTGCATCATAAATCCAGCCTGTTGAATCAGACATTGTAACAACCTTTGCACCGAGCTGGAATGCTTTCTGAGCTGCATATGTAGCAACGTTTCCTGCACCTGAGATACAGATTGTCTTGCCCTTTATATCGTGACCGTTCTGCTTGAGCATTTCCTCTGTAAGATAGAGCAGACCGTAGCCTGTAGCCTCTGTTCTTGCAAGAGAGCCGCCGTAAGAAAGTCCTTTACCTGTGAGAACGCCCTCGTAAACATTTTTAAGTCTTTTATACTGACCGAACATATATCCGATTTCACGTGCACCTGTACCGATGTCACCTGCGGGAACGTCGGTATCTGCACCAATATGTCTGCAAAGCTCTGTCATAAAGCTCTGGCAGAAAGCCATAATTTCTCTGTCACTCTTGCCCTTGGGGTCGAAGTCTGAGCCGCCCTTACCGCCGCCGATAGGCAGTCCTGTAAGTGAGTTCTTGAAAATCTGCTCGAAGCCGAGGAATTTTATAACACCAAGATTTACTGAGGGGTGAAGTCTGAGACCGCCCTTGTAGGGTCCGATAGCACTGTTGAACTGTACACGGAATCCACGATTTACCTGAACCTTTCCGTTATCGTCCACCCAGGGAACTCTGAACATAATTACTCTTTCAGGCTCAGTAATTCTTTCGAGAATGCTGTTTTCCTGATATTTGGGATTCTGCTCGAAAACGGGTTCGAGAGAAGTGAGAACTTCTGTAGCTGCCTGGATAAATTCAGGTTCGTTTGAATTTTTTGCTTTAAGTATTTCCAACTGTTCGCTTACGTATGACATTGAAATACTGCCCCCTTGATAAAGTTATAAACAGGCTTCGGCTGTAGAAAGGGAAGCCCTTATATTTTAAATCCGACAGGTATAAATTTTGTGAATTTGAATTTTCTTTGCCGGACACTTTTAGAGTGTAGCATATAAATTTAAGAAATGCAATACTTTTTCGCTAATTTTTGCAATTTTTTTTTGAAAAGTTGCAAAATTCAGAGCGAGTGGCGATTGCAGACCCTCAGCAGCGAATGCTGCTGAGGAAATTCAAAGCGTCCGCTTTGAATTTGACAAAAGCGAATGCTTTTGTCGTCTGCAATCGCAGCCTGAGCGAAGCCGCTGACTGTTTTTTTAGATAAATGTGCAGAAGTGTGGTTAAAATCCATAAAATATATTTAAATCATAAAATCAAATTGTTTATATAAATTAAATATAGACTGAAATTAAAAATAAAACTTGATAATAGTATATTTTTGTGCTAAAATAAATGACAATAAAATAAACATAAAATAGGGAGTGGGAAATAAAAAACCCACTCTTTTTGTATGTCTGTATACTTTGAAAGGAAGTGTAATGCGTATGGCAGGAAAGAATACGGCGGAAACTGTATGGAAGATAGCAGAGCCTTATATAAAGGAACTTGGTCTGGAGCTGTGGGACGTTCGTTTTGTCAAGGAGGGAGCGGAATGGTATCTCCGCATTTTCATAGACAGCGAAAACGGAATAACGATAGATGACTGCGAGGCTGTAAGCCGTGCGATAGACGAACCGCTTGACATAGCCGACCCGATAGACAGAAGCTACTGTCTGGAGGTAAGCTCACCCGGTATAGAGCGTGAGCTTGTCAGGGAGGAGCATTTTGAGAGGTTTATCGGTGCTGATGTTATGGTAAAGATGATAAGACCGCTTGAAGGAGCAGGCAAGGAATTTAAGGGTGTGCTGAAATCGTCAGATAAGGAAAGCTGCACTGTTAAAACAGAAAACGGAGATATTACTTTCCGTAAGAAAGACAGCGTGTGGATAAAGCTTGACGATTTCGATATTTGATAAGGTAAATAAACACAAAGTTTAGGTCAAGCCTTTTCAAAGGCTTGCGGTTTCCAAAGGCAGAGCCTTTGGCGGGATTTTTAAGGGCAGAGCCCTTAAACACTGAAACAAAGAGAGGTTGATTGAAAAATGAATAACAAGGAGCTTTTTGAAGCAATAGATATGCTTGAAAAAGAAAAGAACATACCTGCCGAGTATATGTTTTCACAGATACAGAAGGCAATAGAAATAGCGTTCGGAAAGAACTATGGAAATGACAACGTAAAATTTGTAATAGACAGGGAAAGCAAGTCGTTTGAAGCATATCTCCAGAAGGAAGTAGTTGAAACACTGGGAGAAAAAGACAGTCCCAATTCAAAAATTACGCTTGAAAAAGCAAGAGAGATAAATCCCGGAGTTGAAATCGGAGATTTTGTAGGATTTAAGGTGGATACAAAAACACTGGGAAGAATAGGCGTAAATGCTGCAAGAAACGTGATAAGACAGGGCATAAACGAGAGCGAAAAGGGACAGCTTATGATGGAATTCCAGAGTAAAATCGGAGAGCTTGTCACAGCTACCGTTGAAAGAATAGACCCCAAAACAGGAAACGCAACCGTAAGAATAGGAAAATCTACAGCCAATCTTCTTGCAGGAGAGCAGGTAAACGGAGAGGTTCTTACAGAGGGCGAACTTATAAAAGTATATATATCTGATGTTCAGAAAAAGGAAAAAGGAACACCGAAGGTACTTATATCAAGAACTCACCCCGAGTTTGTAAAAAGACTTTTTGAAACGGAAGTTCCCGAAATATATGACGGAACGGTAGAAATAAAATCCGTGTCAAGAGAGGCAGGCTCAAGAACAAAGATTGCAGTTATCAGCAGAGATAAGCAGGTAGACGCAATAGGAGCTTGTATAGGAACAAAGGGTGCAAGAGTAGGAACAATCGTAAACGAACTCAACGGAGAAAAGATTGACATAATAGAATACGATGAAGACCCGAAGAAGTTCATAGCAGCAGCACTTTCGCCTGCCAGCGTCATAAAGGTACAGATAGCAACGGACGGCTCAAAGACGTGCAGAGTAACAGTTCCCGACAGTCAGCTTTCACTTGCCATAGGAAACAAGGGTCAGAACGCAAGACTTGCGGCAAGACTTACAGGCTGGAAAATAGATATAAGACCTGAAAGCGGATTTTTCGGAGAGGACGAAGATGACGGACTTTTCTCGGACGAGGTTGTAACGCTTAACGAAAATAAAGATACAGACGGTTTCCTTGATGAAAGCGACTCGTTTGATGAAGATGTATCCGAAGAAGCAGACGAAGCCTTTGAAGAGGAAGATTTTTCGGAAGCTGAAGAAGATATGCCTGAAGCTGAGGATATAAAGGAAGAAACAAAGGAAGAAGTAAAAGAAGAAATCAAGGAAGAGAAAAAAGAAGCTGTAAAGAAGGATACCGCAAAGAAGGTCAAAGCCGAAAAGAAAAAGATAGAAATATCTGATGATATTCTTGACGCAATTCTTGGCATTGACAGCGGAGATAAATATGATTTTTAAATATAAGCACACAGATAAATAAATATCCGTTTATTATTGTTGAAGGGCAGTGATGAAGTGAAGCAAAAAAGAATACCACTCAGAAAATGCAGCGGCTGTATGGAAATGAAGCCTAAAAAAGAGCTTATAAGAGTAGTTAAAGCTCCCGATTTGAAAGACGAAAACGGAGAGGTGCTGCAAAGCGGAGAAATATCCGTAGACTTCACCGGAAAGAAATCAGGCAGAGGTGCTTATATATGCAGAAATGAAGAATGTCTGAATGCGGCAAGAAAAGCCAGAAGGCTTGAAAGAGCGTTTTCGTGCAGGATTTCGGACGAAGTATACGATAAGCTGGAAGAGGGTATCAGAAAAATTGAATAACGACAGACTGCTTTCTTTTCTGGGACTTTGTCGCAGAGCGGGAAAAATGACCATAGGTAACGATGCCGTTACCGAAAATATAAATAACGGAAAAGCATATCTTATACTTCTGGCAGATGATGTATCTCAGAGAACTGAGGAAGCCGTAAGAAAAACGCTTTCAAAATGCGGAAGCAGGCTTGTTATAAAAAAGCTTCCCTACAGCAGAGATGATATGAATGCTGCACTGGGAAAGTTTGCAGGGGTTATGTCGGTAGATGACAAAGGATTTGCCAAAAAGATAATTGAGATGACGGGCAATGAATAAGGAGGAAATTTGCTTATGATAAAATATAAATTACGAGAGGTTGCAAACGATCTTGGAGTAACCGCTAAAGAGGTAATAGAAGTACTGAGCAAATATGTGGGAGGAGTTCCTAAAAAACAGGTAACAATTCTCACCGATGAGGAGCTTAATATAGTATTTGACTATTTCACGCAGAAAAACAGTGTGGACAGCTTTGAAAAATATTACGCAACGGCAAACGCAGAAGTCAGCAGTATGCCTGTTGATGAGGAGAAAAACACAGAAAAGGAAACCCACTCAGAAAAACCTTCACAGGTCAAAAAGAATGACGGCAAGGCTGCAAATAAAACGGGTTCAGACAACAAAAGACCTTCAAAAAATTCAGCGGATTCAAAGCAGGGCAGCAAGCCGCAGAATATAAGGACAAAGGAAAATACTCAGCCTGAAAAGAATGTCAAAGCCGAAAATACACAGCCTTCCGAAAACAGTCAGTATGCAGACTCCGACAGCGGAGAAACCGTATTCAGAAATAAAAGGGAAAGAAAAGTTGTAGATACACGTCAGATAGTTGTTGACGTGGAAAGATACAACGAAAAATATGACAGGCTTGCAAGCGAAAAAATAAAAAGCGAAAATCAGACAGCACACAAGCAGAAGATAAATCAGCGTTCCCAGCAAAAGGGAAAGCAGAAGAAGGGCAGAAAAGAAACCGAGCAGGAGCGTCTTAACAGAATAGAAGCCGAAAGAAAGAAAAAGAAAATCACAATCACAATTCCCGATGAAATAACGGTAAATGAGCTTGCCCTGAAGTTAAAGGCTACAACGGCAGAGGTTATCAAGAAGCTTTTCCTTATGGGAGTATCTGCAAAAATGAACGAAACCATAGATTTCGATACAGCTTCACTTGTAGCTATGGAATTTCACGCAAAGGTTGAAAAAGAGGTTGTCGTAACTATCGAGGAAAGAATTATAGATGACAGCGAGGACGATGACAGCAATCTCATAGAAAGAGCACCCGTAGTTGTAGTTATGGGACACGTTGACCACGGAAAGACCTCTCTGCTTGACGCAATACGTCACGCAAACGTAACAGTAGGCGAAGCAGGCGGAATAACACAGCATATAGGTGCATACCGTGTTCAGATAAACGGCAAGGAAATAACATTCCTCGATACTCCCGGACACGAAGCTTTCACGGCTATGAGAGCAAGAGGTGCTATGGCTACAGATATAGCCATACTTGTTGTAGCTGCCGATGACGGTATTATGCCGCAGACGGTAGAGGCTATCAACCATGCTAAGGCAGCAGGAGTTTCCATAATAGTTGCCATAAACAAAATGGATAAGATGGGAGCAAATCCCGACAGTGTAAAGCAGCAGCTTACGGAATACAACATAGTTCCCGAAGAATGGGGCGGAGATTCTCACTGCTGAGGTCGCAGAGCTTAAAGCAAATCCCGACAGAAGTGCAAAGGGTATAGTAATAGAAGCAAGGCTTGACAAGGGCAGAGGCCCTATAGCTACTATGCTTGTACAGAACGGTACTCTCAACGTGGGCGACATAATAGTAGCAGGAACAACAGTAGGTCGTGTAAGAGCTATGACCAACGACAGGGGTGAAAAGGTAGAGCATGCAGGCCCTTCATATCCTGTTGAAATCTCAGGTCTTGATGAAGTTCCCGTAGGCGGCGATATTTTCAATGCCGTATCTGACGAGCGTCTTGCAAGAGAACTTGTAGAACAGAGAAAAACAAAGGCTAAGGAAGAAATGTTCAATGCTCAGACAAAGGTTACTCTTGATAACCTCTTTGACCAGATGCAGCTCGGAGAAATAAAAGACCTTAAAATCATAGTAAAAGCAGATGTTCAGGGTTCGGTTGAGGCTGTAAGACAGTCACTTGAAAAACTCTCTAACGAAGAAGTAAGAGTAAATGTAATACACGGTGCGGTAGGTGCTATAAACGAGTCGGACGTTTCACTTGCAAAGGCATCAAATGCCATTATTGTAGGCTTCAACGTAAGACCTGATGCTCTTGCACAGGCTACGGCTGAGCGTGACGGTGTGGAACTCCATATGTACCGTGTTATCTATGACTGCATTGAGGAAATAGAACAGGCTATGAAGGGTATGCTCGCTCCCAAAACAAGAGAGGTAGAACTTGGCAAGGCTGAGTGCAGAAACGTTATCAAGATTAAGAATGTAGGATTCATCGCAGGAAGCTATGTACTCAGCGGCAAGGTTGAGCGTAATGCTATGGTAAGGGTTGTCCGTGACGGAATAGTTGTTGCTGAGGACACAATGTCATCATTACAGAGATTTAAGGACTCCGTAAAAGAGGTTGCGGCAGGCTATGAGTGCGGTATCGGACTTGAGCATTTCTCAGACCTCAAGGAGGGCGATATAATCGAAGCTTTCAAGATAGAAGAGTACAGGGATTAACCGAAATAAAGCTTTTTCGGAAGGTTTATCGGAAAAGTGCGGCTATGCGGCGATTGCAGACCCACGGCAGCGAAGCTGCCGTGAAATTCAGGGTATACCCTGAATTTGACAAAAGCTTTGCTTTTGTCGGTCTGCAATCGCATTTCAGCACAGCCATATAGGTCTTTGCCGAAAACATAAAGAAAGTTGCTATATTAACCAAAGCGGATTATGCGGAATAAAGACGTATTTCCGCTTTTGTTTTAAGGTTCGTAAAATAAAAAGGAAACAGTGATGAATGAAATATTAAAGGATAATTCTGCGGTACAGGTGAATTACCGCAATATTGCCGATGGTGTTGAGCTTCTGCGTCAGATAAAGGACAGAAGCATAAAAGCAGTCTTTTTTGACCCCCAATACCGTGGTGTACTTGACAAAATGTCCTACGGAAACGAGGGTAAGAACAGAGGCAGGGACAGAAGTGCCTTGCCTCAGATGACGGAAAAAATAATATCAGAGTTTCTTGTGGAAATAGAAAGAATACTTGTTCCCAGCGGATATTTGTTTTTATGGGTAGATAAATTTCATCTTGTCGAGGGAATAAAGGACTGGTTCAAAGACCTTGGCAGTATACAGGCAGTTGATATGATTACGTGGAACAAGATGAAAATAGGAATGGGCTATCGTACAAGACGCAAATGTGAATATCTTGTAATACTGCAAAAACACCCGAAGCTTGCAAAGGCAACATGGAAGCTTCACAATATTCCTGATGTATGGGACGAAAAGGTTGATAAAATCCATACGCATTCAAAACCCATAGAATTGCAGAAACAGCTTATTCTTGCGGTTACTCAGGAAAACGATTTTGTATGCGACCCCGCAGCAGGAGGATATTCCGTGTTCAGAGCCTGTAAGCAGACAAAGCGTAATTTCATAGGCGGAGATATAAAGTTCGGTGACGCAGAAATGGAGAGCAGTAATGAAAATCCGTGACGCAAGGGGAAGAAAAGACGGAAGCTCAGGATATACAAGAGTTCTGGGCAACGATGAGCTGGGACAGCTTATATCAAGAATACAGTCTACCGTTATATCAAACGGAACGGAGCTTGAAAGAATAATAGTTTCAATGACAAAAACCATAAACTCTCTCGAAGAATTTATTGATAACGTTACCGAGGGAGTACAGCCTGAGGGAGTATATCTTTGTCAGAAAAAAGTGCTGAAAAAAAGTATGTATTCCATACACGGCATTGAACCCGATTTGCTGATATTTACCGTGGACAGAAAAAGAGTGTGCAAGGTTATAGAGCTTAAAGACGGCGATAATTTCGATACAAAGAAATCCCAGAGTGAGCGTGAACATCTTGAACAGTTTTCATTGCAGTTCGGTGCAAAAATACCGTTTGTGACTGAATTTTATATATGCTGCTTCAATCAGCCCGACAAGGAAATTATAAAGGAAGGCTTCAAAAATAAATTCGAGCCTGAGCATATTATGAACGGTCAGGAACTTTGCGATGTTCTCCAAATAAGCTATGACGATATTATAAGAGGAAGAAAGCATGATATGGAGGACAATATAAATTATTTCATAGATGAGCTTCTGAAAATAGACGATGTAAGAAACAGGATAGCGCAAAAACTGAATAACAAAAGCTGAAAATAAAAAAATAGTTATATGCAAAGCTGTGTTCCGTTATGTGCGGAAATCAGCAAAAGGAAGGAATAATTTTATTATGGTAGGATATAAAATGGGGCGTACAACCGAGGATATAAAACGTGAGATGACAGCTATTCTCCGTGAAATGAAAGACCCTCGTGTACGTGATTCTATGATAAGTGTAGTAAGGGTAGAGGTTACAAACGATTTGTCATATTGCAGCGTGTATGTAAGCTCTATGTACGGAATGGAAAAAAGCAAGGAAGCTGTAAAGGCTTTGAAAAATGCGGCAGGCTTTGTCAGAAAAGAGCTTGGCAGCAGATTAAGACTCAGGCATACACCTGCACCGCTGTTTTATGCAACGGATTCCATAGAGTACAGTGCAGGCATAAACAAAATACTGAATGAGCTTGATATTCCCGAAGAAGAGGAGGAAGAAGAAAATGAAGAGGATATATAATCTTTCTCAGGCAGCGGAATTTCTGAAAGAAAACGACAACTTTATAATTTTAACCCACGTATATCCCGATGGTGACACTTTAGGTTCGGCATATGCTCTTTGCGGAATGTTACAGCAGATGGGCAAAAATGCCGCAGTCAAAATAAACGGCGAGCTTGGAAGTGAGTTTTTATATCTCAGGAACGGGATAGAGAAGCAGAGCTTTGAATTTGACAAAATAATAAGCGTTGATGTTGCGGATTCAAATCTTTTGGGAGAATTAAAAATATATGCAGACAGGGTTGACCTTGCGATTGACCACCATATTTATCACAGAGAATTTGCTGATATCTACTATGTTGACGGAGATGCGGCGGCAAACTGTGAGATAATATACAAACTCGGTGAAGAACTCGGCATAAGCTTTACAAAGAACATCTGTAATGCTGTTTATACGGGAATTTGTACCGATACAGGCTGTTTCAAATATATAAATGTCACGCCCGAAACTCATATTATTGCGGCAGACCTGATGAAAAAAGGCTGTGATGCGGCATTTGTAAACAGGGAAATGTTTGAGAAAGCTCCGAGAAGCAAAAAGGAGCTTGAAGCCTTTGTTATATGCAATATGGAATACTACAAAAACGGTGAAATAGCTTTTGCTTACGTCACGACAGATATACTGGAGAAATTCGGAGTAAATATCAATCAGCTTGGAAGTATTTCCGCAGTTACGAGAACTATAGAAGGTGTAAAGGCAGGAGTTACCTTAAAGCAGACGAGTGAAAAAGAATTTAAAATTTCGGTAAGAACCAATGACGGGATAAATGCGGCTGAGATATGCAGCAAATTCGGCGGCGGCGGACATAAAGCAGCGGCAGGCTGTACGTTATTGGGAAGTAAGGAAGATGTAAGGGACAGGCTTATTGATGTTATAAGCGGCTATCTTGACTGAAAAGGCAGACTGAAATATGAACGGAATAATAGTTATAAACAAGCCGTCAGGATTTACTTCATTTGACATAGTAGCCGTTATGCGTGGTATAGCAAAAACGAGAAAAGCAGGTCATACGGGAACACTTGACCCTATGGCAACGGGAGTTCTCCCGATATTGCTTGGAAATGCTACGAAAGCACAGTCGCTTATACCAGACAGCAGCAAGGAATATATAGCTGATTTCCGACTGGGAATAACAACAGATACACTTGATATTACGGGAAAAATTATCGAAGAAAAAAATTCTTATGTATCACAAATGGAGCTTGAAAATATTCTGCCTGAATTTACAGGAAATATTTTTCAGATACCACCTATGTATTCGGCGGTTCAGAAAGACGGAAAAAGACTTTATGAACTTGCAAGACAGGGAATAGAAGTAGAACGTGAAAAAAGAGAAATCACAATATATAAGCTGGAACTGCTGGAATACGATGAAAAGGCTCAGGCAGGCAGATTGCTGACAGGCTGTTCGGGCGGTACTTATATAAGAACTCTCATTGACGACATAGGAAAAAGGCTTGGCTGCGGAGGAGTAATGACGGCATTGTGCAGAAGCTCTGCCTGCGGATATTCTTTGAGCGATGCCGTAACTCTGGAAGAAGTCAGAAAGATTTCGGCTGAGGGAAAGCTTGAAAGTATTCTCAGAAGCGTTGACGGACTTTTTTCCATATACAGAGAGGTAAGGGTATCAGATGCACAGGTAAAGAGATTTTGCAGCGGAGGTCAGCTTGATTTGTCAAGACTGAAAATCGCTAATCTTTCGGACAGGGAGATTGTCAGGGTAAAATCAGTAAGCGGTTATTTTATAGGATTGGGAATAGCCGAAAAGGAAAAAGGCTGGCTTGCGATACATAAGCTGTTTTCAGGCTATGACGAGTATGAAAAGGATAAGGGTGGCTCGAATTGAAAAAAGGACTTGTTCTGGAGGGTGGAGGAAAAAGAGGAATATATGCAGCAGGAGTGCTTGATGTTTTTCTGGAGAACGGCATTATATTTGACGGTCTTATAGGAACTTCGGCAGGAGCTGTAAACGGCTGTTCATATGTTTCGGGACAGTATGAAAGAAATATACGCTATAATCTGAGGTTTGCAAAGGAAAAAAAGTATATGAGCCTTTACTCACTCATTACTACGGGAAATGTCGTGGGAACAGAGTTTGCATACGATATTCTTCCCAACAGACTTGAAAGGTTTGATTATGAAGCTTTTGAAAAATCGGCTACAAAGTTTTATGTAACGTGTAGTAATGTAGGAACGGGAAAAGCAGAGTACATACTATGTAAAAGTCTTAGAGGGAAAAATATGGACTATCTCCGAGCTTCGGCATCACTGCCTTATGTTTCTCAGATTGTGGAAGTCGGCGGAAAAAAGCTTCTTGACGGCGGAGTGTGCGACAGCATACCGCTTAAAGCATTTCAAAATATGGGATATAAGAAAAATGTAGTCATTCTTACAAGACCAAAGGGTTATATGAAAACTCCCGAAAACAATATTATGGCACAGATTTTTTACGGAAAATATCCCGAATTTATTTCGGCTATGAAAAACCGCTATGCCGTCTACAACAGAACCATAAAGTACATAGAGGAACAGGAAAAAGCAGGTAATATTCTTTTGCTGCGTCCCACTCAGACAATACAGGTAGGAAGAATGGAGCATGACGGCAGAAAAATAAAGGCTATGTACGATTTGGGAAAAAGAGATGCCGAAAAACGGCTGGAAGAAATTCTGCTGTTTTTGCAGTAAAAAAATAATCGGAGGTTTTACTGATGAACATACCTAAAGACCCTGTTATACTGCTTTCATACGTCAATACTCAGCTCAGAGATTTTTATTCTTCGTTTGAAGATTTTTGCATAAGCAAGGGAATATGTCCTGAGGAAATAAAGGATAAGCTTTCTTCAATAGGCTATGAGTACGATGAAAAAAGCAACTGCTTTAAATGACGGTATATATTTCGGCTTTCATATACACTGAAAGTCGGTACGCTTCGGAAGTACAGGCGATTGCAGCAGCCACAAGACATTTGTCGTGTGGCTCTTTACATTGATATATCAATGTAAAGCTTTGCAAAATGAAATTTTGCAAAGGCTGCAATCGCCTATACTTACGAAACGTACCAGAGTATGGTGCGTAAAAAATAATAACGTCAGAATAAAATATTTTAATTTAACTTGCATTTTTTAAATATATGGAATATAATCTACTTAAGGTGTCATACAGTATGTATCGGGTGTCAGTCTGTGACACTTAATGCTTACATAAGGTACGGAAAGGAAAGACTATGTTCATAGGTACTTATCAGCACAGCATAGATAATAAGGGTCGTGTGATAATGCCTGCCAAATTCAGGGAGGAACTTGGAGAAAGCTTTTATATCACTATGGGTATAAACAATTGCCTTTTTGTTCTTTCAAAGGAAAGTTGGGACGGTTTTCTGGACAAGCTTTCAGGACAGCCTATATCAAAGGCAACGGATATTTCAAGATTTTTTTGTGCTGGAGCAGTCGAGGCTGTTCCGAATGCACAGGGAAGAGTGCTTATTCCCGAAAATCTCAGGAAATATGCGGATATAGGAAAGGACGTAACCGTTGTGGGAGTAGGAAGCAGGGTCGAGATATGGAGTACCGATCGCTGGAATGACTATCTTGAAAAACAATCTCAGGACAGTATAATGTCTGCGATGGAGCTTCTGGGAATTTAAATTGGAGTTGAGGCTTTAGTGGTATTTTCTCATATACCCGTACTGATGAACGAAACGATAGATGCTCTCAGCATTAAGCCTGACGGTGTCTATGTTGACGGAACAGCAGGCGGAGGGGGACACTCTGCGGAGATATTGAAAAGGCTTTCCGATAAGGGAAGGCTTATTCTTATAGATCAAGATCCTGACGCAATAAAGACTGTAAGCGAAAGGTTTAAAGACTGCGGAAATGTTACGGTATGCAAAGGTAATTTTGCGGATATGGAAAATATACTTGGTGAAATCGGAGTTTACGGTGCAGACGGCATTCTGCTTGATATAGGGGTTTCGTCAAGACAGCTCGATACACCCGAAAGAGGGTTTTCGTTTCATTACGATGCACCGCTTGATATGAGAATGAGCCAGTCGGGAGAAACAGCATACGACTTGGTCAACAGTCTTGAGTATGGAGAGCTTGTCGGAATAATAAAAAGGTACGGTGAGGAAAAATTCGCAGGACAGATAGTCAGGGCGATAATAAGAGAAAGAGAAAAAGCACCGATAGAAACAACGCTTCAGCTTGCCGAAATTATAAAGGGAGCAGTACCGGCGGCTAAACGACGTGAGGGACACCCTGCAAGACAGACCTTTCAGGCACTGAGAATAGCGGTAAACGGAGAGCTTGACCGTCTGAGTGAGGGACTTGCTTCAGGGTTTAAGCTTCTGAACAGCGGAGGAGTGCTTGCAGTTATAACATTCCATTCGCTTGAGGACAGAATAGTAAAAAGGGCTATGGCAGACTGGTGCAAGGGCTGCATATGTCCTGATGACTTTCCGATTTGTGTATGCGGACACAAACCTCAAGGAGAGCTTGTTCTGAGAAAGCCTGCCGAGGCATCGCAGGAAGAAAAGGAAAGTAATCCACGCTCAAGAAGTGCAAGGCTGAGAGCGATAAGAAAATTGTGAGATTTTTAAAATTCTGAAGAGAGTATATATAAAGCATACTTGTAGAGAGAAGTTGTTGAGGAAGAAAAAGGTTGACTTATTTTATGGAGTTTTACATCAAGAGTATATAAGAGAAGAAATGTGACGAAATTCTGTAGAATATGGTTTGGAGTGTGGGATATGGCTTTTGTGTATGACAAAGAAGCATATGATATGTCCTTATTTGAAGCGGAGGAGATGTCCGCAGAGGACATACAGGTAAAGAAGCAGAAAGAAAGAAAAAAAGAGGAAGAAAACAGGCAGCGTGAGCTTGAACTTGTAAAAAGACGCAGAAAGATAAGCTTTTCCCTGATAGGACTTGTGACGATGGTAATGATTGCGTTGATAATAGCAGGTCAGGCACAGCTTACAGAGCTTAATCAGGTGATTGTAAACGAAAACAGGAAGCTGGAAGAAAAACAGAGTCTTTACATACAGACACAGATGAAGCTTGAGTCAAAATATTCATCTGACATAGTTGAGGAAAAGGCACAGGCAGAGCTTGGTATGAGCAGAGCTGACTCGTACCAGAAGGAGTACATAAGTCTTGAGGAAGGCGATAAGGCAGAGGTAGAAGATAGCGGAGGTTCAAATATATTTGAGTCTATAGCCAATGCTATAGGGGACTTGTGGTCTTAATTTGGTGTTTCTGGCATAGACATATAGAGAAATAATAAAAGCGGTTGTAACATATAACAGGGGGAGCCGGTCGGTGTATAGTCTTTATTTAAAATAAGTAGGGGCTTTCGTGATAGCTCAATTCTGCCTTTAAAATTACTGTTACAACCCTTATTTTTTACTGAGATTAATTCTCTTTTTAAATAACTGAAAGTATATATGCAGATTTCAGACAATGACTTGCATATGTATAACAAAAAGTAAGTATTAAGGGGGATATTATGGCAAAAACCGGGAGCAGCAAAAGCAACAAAAGTAATAAAATTATAATAAGCCGTTCAAGAACATGGCTTATATTACTGTTGGGGCTTGGATTTGGTGTTGCAATAGGAAGACTTTTCTATTTCAGCTGTATAATTGGTGAAGAGCTTCAGCAGAAAGCATACTCACAGCAGCTCAATGATACAACCATATCGGCAAAAAGAGGTTCTATATACGATACCACGGGAAAAACACTGGCACAGAGTGCTACAGTATGGCAGGTAGTTCTGACACCCAGAAATTTTAAAACGAATGAACAAAGAACATATGCGTCCAGACGGCTGGCTGAAATATTCAATATGGATCAGGGAGAAATATTCAAAAAGACACAGGGCAATACCTATTATGCGGTTGTAAAACGAAGAGTTGAAACTGCGGAAAAGAATAAGGTTCTCAAGCTTTGTGATGAGCTTTACAAGAAATTCGAGCTGGAAAATGTAATAAATCTGCTGGAGGACTATAAAAGATACTATCCTTACGGAGATTTTGCCTCAACGATAATAGGCTTTACAGGTTCGGACGGAGCAGGACTTGAGGGAATAGAATATCAGTACGATTCATATCTGAAAGGAGTACCGGGTCGTCTTATAACGGCAACAAACGCAAGAGGAACGGAAATGCCGTTCAAGTATGAACAAAAGGTTGACGCTCAGGACGGCAATAATATAGTTCTTACAATAGATGAAAAGATACAGCATACAATGGAGAAATATCTCAGACAGGGAATAGCCGAACACAAGGTGGCAAACCGTGCCGTAGCAATAATGACGGAGGTAAAAACAGGAGCTGTACTCGGTATGGCGGTAGAAAACGGATATGATTTGAACGATCCGTTTACCGTAGCAGATGAAGCTACACAGAAGGTTATAGACAGGCTTCCCGTAACGGAAAAGGAAACGGCGGAGAGCAACGCACTTTCAAAGCAGTGGAGAAACAAGGCAGTATCCGATACGTATTATCCGGGTTCGGTATGGAAGGTAATAACATCATGTATGGGCTGGTCTGAGGGAGTAATAAATGACCAGAGTACATATACATGTACAGGTTATTACGTACCCTTCGAGGGAGCACGTGCGATAGGCTGCCATAATAGGTCGGGTCACGGAGTACAGAGCTATAAGCAGGCATTGTGCAATTCGTGCAACCCTGCCTTTATGCAGATAGGTCAGGCGGTAGGAGCTGAACAGTTCTGGGAATACTATCAGGCATTCGGATTTTCCGAAAAGACGGGAATAGACCTTCCTGGAGAACAGTCCGACATATTTTTCGGAAACGGAACGGGAGTTATGCAGCCTATGGATTTGGCAGTTGCATCGTTCGGTCAAAACTTTGCGATAACCCCTATACAGATGGTTACGGCTATTTCTGCGGTAGGAAACGGCGGAAAGCTTATGAAGCCGTATATCGTAAAGGAAATAACGGATTCTGACGGAAATGTCATAGAAGTACGTAAGCCTGTTGAAAAGCGTCAGGTTGTATCGGAGGCAGTTACAAAAAAGGTAATAGAGGCTATGGAGGAAAACTCCAAGACAGGCTCGGCAAAGAACAGCTATGTTGCAGGCTATCGTGTGGCAGGAAAGACAGGTACATCTGAAAAAAAGGTATATAACTCAGACGGAAGTCAGCAGTATATAGCTTCGTTCTGTGGCTTTGCTCCTGCAAACGACCCGAAGGTCTGTATGCTTGTCTACTTTGATACGCCGCTCGGTGACAGCTATTACGGAAGCTCGGTTGCAGCACCCGTGTTTTCAAACATTATGAGTGAGGTTCTTCCTTATCTTAATGTTGAGGCTGAGTATACGGCAGAGGAAATCGCACTTATGGATACAACGGCTGATAACTATGTCGGTATGAGTGTGGCGGAAGCTGAAAGCAAGGTATCCGAAGGCGGCTTCAGAGCCATTGTCCGTGGTGACGGAGATAAGATAATATCACAGGTTCCTACGGCTAAGTCAAGGCTTCCTCAGAAGGGAACGGTTGTATTATATACCGATGACGAAAGCGTCAGTGACGATACCGTGACTGTTCCTGATTTCAAGGGACTTACTGTAGCAGGAGCAAATGACCTTGCATCGGTCTATGACCTTAACATAAGCATAGTAGGCTCGAACGCTCAGGGAGAGGGTACAGCCTATTCGCAGGATATAAAATCAGGTACAAAGGTTCAGTCAGGAACGGTAATTGCGGTAAACTTTGAGCAGGACAGCAATTACGGAAGCGGAGTAATGTAGCGTAAATAAACCTGTCAGCTTACAAAGGGACTTTGCGATTGCAGCTGTCGGCAGACAAGTCTGCCGACAAATTAAAGGGAAATCCCTTTAATTCATCAAAAGCAAAGCTTTTGATGGCTGCAATCGCAGCCTGAGTGAAGCCGCAGGCTTTATTATATAAAAAAAAACAGTCAAACATATTCGGAGGTACAAAATGAGTAACTGGATGATAGTAATTGCGGCAGTAGCGGCATTTGTAATTTCGTCAGTAACGGGAAAATTTCTTATACCGGTTTTACACAAAATAAAATTTGGTCAGTACATAAAGGAAATAGGCCCTAAATGGCATAAGAAAAAGGCAGGAACACCTACTATGGGAGGAATAATGTTCATATCTGCATCGGTAGTGGTTTCTGTGATATGCTATATATGCCTGTGCATAATGAATCCGGATGACAAGGATTTTCAGGATCACATACAGTTCTATGCAGGAATGGTTATGGCTGTATGCTTTGGTGCAATAGGCTTCATAGACGACTACATAAAGGTAGTAAAGAAAAACAATGACGGTCTTACCGAAAAACAGAAGCTCGTTTTGCAGACGCTTGTAGCAGTAGCCTATGTATTTACGCTTATGCTTGGCGGCTGTCGTTCAGCGACAATCGTTCCGTTTGTAGGAACTGTGGATTTAGGTGTATTCTACTGGATATTTTCCGTAATTCTGATAGTAGGATTTGTAAACGCAACAAACCTTACGGACGGAATAGACGGACTGGACGGTTCGGTTACATTTTTTGCTTCGGTAATATTTATGGTAATATCAGGATATGTTATAAACAACGGAATGTCAGTAGCCAGTGCGGCACTTGCAGGAGCTTGTCTTGGATTTCTGCTCTGGAACTTTTATCCTGCAAAGGTGTTTATGGGAGATACAGGCTCGCTGTTTCTGGGAGGCTTTCTGTGTGCGGTTGCATACGGAATAAATATGCCTGTACTTATAATACCTGTAGGAATTGTATATATAATTGAAATGTTTTCCGTAATGCTTCAGGTGGGCTACTTCAAGGCTACTCACGGAAAAAGACTTTTCAAGATGAGTCCGATACATCATCATTTTGAGATGTGCGGCTGGTCAGAGGTGAAGATAGTTATAGTTTTCAGTGCTGTTACCGCCGTTATGGGAATACTTACATTTCTTTCGGTTATATACACATATACATCGGTGGCATGATAAAGCGTTGAGCTGTAAATTCAAAGCTTATATAAAGAGAATACGGTGGTGTAGCTATGGAAAATTCCAGAAGAATATCGTCCTCGGGACGAAGGAGTACTCAGACCGCAGAAAGAACATCGAAGGAGTATGAAGGGGAAAGCAGAAGCAAATCAGAAAACAGGAAAAAAAACGTAAGAAAAAAGAAATCACTTTTAACGGTATGGTTTGAAGGACTAAAGAATACATTCAACAGACTTTTTTCCGCAAGAGGCGGTATGGATATGCCGTTTTTCTTTTTAATTCTGCTGCTGCTTGTAATCGGAATAGCTATGATGTTTTCGGCATCATACGCATATGCCTACTACAATGAGGGAAACAGCTATCATTATCTTATCAGACAGGCAGGGTTTGCGGCGATAGGAGTAGTTATTATGATAGTCCTGTCGTTTTTTGACTATCATCAGTTTCACA
This sequence comes from uncultured Eubacteriales bacterium, assembly GCA_900316025.1. GTDB lineage: Bacteria > Bacillota > Clostridia > Oscillospirales > Acutalibacteraceae > CAG-964. The sequence goes on along the minus strand of ONBJ01000036.1, from coordinate 8,534 downwards.
GATTTGCGGTTATAATAGTAGGTGTCGCATTTGTACTGCTGATTGTCGTCCTTTTTATGCCGGACGTAAACGGAGTAAGAAGATGGATAAATTTAGGACTGTTCAGCTTTCAGGCATCGGAGGTTATGAAGTTTGCGGTAATTTTATTTTATGCACACTGGGCATCGGTATATTTCGACAAAATGTGGAAATTTTCATACGGAGTAGCTCCCGCACTCGTGGTGGGAGGATTATCTATACTGCTGCTTTTCTTTGAACCTCATTACTCATGTATGGTAATCATAGTAATGCTTTTTGCCATAATGATGTGGATTTCTGGAGTTCGCAAGAGGTATTTTATCGGAGGAATAGCATTTGTGGTGGCAGCGTATATGGTTCTTCTTGTTACCGATAAGCTTTCATATGCTATGGAGCGTCTTGACGGCTGGGGTATGGCACTGGAGGAAAACCTTTCATCTGATATGCAGTGGACAGTATGGCAGACGATGAACTCATTGTATGCCATAGGCTCAGGAGGTCTTACGGGTCTGGGACTGGGACAGTCAAGAGAAAAATATCTGTATCTGCCCGAACCTCAGAATGATTTTGTCTTTGCAGTCGTTGTTGAAGAACTCGGACTTATAGGCGGAGTTATAATACTTGTTATATTTGCTCTGCTTGTGGTAAGAGGCATAATGATTTCCCTGAGAGCAAATGACAAGTTCGGAATGTTTCTGGGAGTAGGTCTTGTGTCGCAGATAGGACTTCAGGTAGTTCTTAATATATTTGTTATAACGGATACTCTTCCCAATACAGGAATAAGTCTGCCGTTTTTCAGCTACGGAGGAACGTCGCTGCTTATGCTGCTGGCACAGATGGGAATAGTTCTTTCCATATCACGAAATTCAAATATAAATAAAACATAGTCTGCAACCGACAATGCAGCATAACTTGAAATGAGGGTTGAAAAATGAGAATGATATTGGCAGGCGGAGGAACGGCAGGACATATAAATCCTGCACTCGCAATAGCAGGAACGGTAAAGGATAAAATAAAAAGCTCCGAAATTCTTTATGTCGGTGCAGAGGGCGGAATGGAAGCCACACTTGTTCCAAAGGCTGGCTATGACTTTGTAGGAATAAAGGTCAGCGGATTCAAGAGAAGTATAGCACCCTCGGCGGTAGTTCATAACATAGCTACAGTAAACAGGGCGATAGGTTCAAGCTTTGCCGCAAGAAAAATAATAAAGGAGTTCAAGCCTGACATATGCGTCGGAACAGGCGGATATGTAAGCGGCCCTGTACTAAGGACAGCCGCAAAAATGGGTATTCCCATAATTATTCATGAACAGAATGCTTTTCCCGGAGTAACAAATAAAATGCTTGCAAGAAGTGCAAGAGCCGTAATGCTTGCAAATGCCGACGCAAAAAGTCGTATGGGTGGCAAATATAACTATATCATCACAGGAAATCCCGTAAGACAGGAGATTATAACGGCAGATAAAGCGACAGCAAGAAAAAAACTTGGTCTTGACGAGCGTCCTGTAGTGCTTTCATTCGGCGGAAGTCTTGGAGCACAGCGTATAAACGAAAGTACCGCCGACTATATCGCAAGAAGCGGTATTGACGGAAAATATCAGATTATACACGCATACGGAAAATTCGGTAAATGGTTTCCCGACCTGCTCAGGGAAAAGGGCTGCAATCCCGATGAATGCAGCAATCTCGACATAAGGGAATTTATAGACAATATGCCTATTTGTCTTGCGGCAGCCGATTTGGTCATATGCCGTGCAGGTGCTATGACCCTGAGTGAGCTTCAGGTTCAGGGCAAGCCGTCAATTCTCATACCGTCCCCGAATGTTGCGGAAAATCATCAGTATCATAACGCAATGTCTATGGTAAACGAAGGTGCGGCTGCTATCATAGAGGAAAAAGACCTCACTGCCGAAAAGCTTATGCAGACTGTAGATGATATGCTGTCAGACCCTAAAAGACTGGAGCAGTATTCAGAAAATGCAAAGAAATTGGCTATAACGGATTCAAATGACAGAATTTTATCAATAATAAAGAAATACGTCAAACTTTAAAAAAATTATCAATCACACCCTTGTGCTTTCTGACATAGAATGTTTTAGAGAGTTCGGGAACTGTCCGGATATACACCTGCAAGCTGTATATCCTTTCGTATCTGGTTTCGGCTGTACGCCGTCAGGCGATTGCAGACATCAAAATACAAGTATTTTGATGTAAAAAAGTGCAAAGCACTTTTTTACCGCTCACAAATATATTTGTGAGCGGTCTGCAATCGCCGCAGCGAAGCCGCAGTTTTTTTATCTGTTTTGAAATCAGTGCGGACATTTCCCTGTACAGCCTGCAAAAGCAGGAAAAGGTGAAAGAAAGGGTGTAGATTTTGGCAGAGTATGTTATAAACGGCGGCAGAAGACTCAACGGTTGTATTGAGATACAGGGAGCAAAGAACAGTGCTTTGCCGATACTTGCGGCGGCAGTTCTTTGCAGAGAAGAGGTAATACTGCACAACTGCCCAATAATATCGGACACAGACACCTGTATAAAGATACTCCGCTATCTGGGGTGCAGTGTTTACCGTGACGGACACACTGTCAGTGTTGACAGCAGAAATATGTACAGGTATGATATACCTGCAGAGCTTATGAGAGAAATGAGGTCATCCATAGTATTTATGGGAGCGATACTCGGCAGAATGAAAAAAGCTGAAGTATCCCTTCCGGGAGGCTGTGAGCTTGGCCCCAGACCGATAGACCTTCACATTTCTTCCCTTGCAAGAATGGGTGCGGAATTTGAAGAGGGACACGGTACAATATCTTGCAGTACCGAAAAAGGTATACATTCATCAGAAATAAACCTTGCATTTCCAAGTGTGGGAGCAACGGAAAATATTATTCTTGCGGCAGTATGCTCAGACAGTACCGTAACCGTTACAAATGCTGCAAAAGAGCCTGAAATATGTGACCTTGCCGAATTTCTGAACAAATGCGGTGCAAGAATTACCGGTGCGGGAGAGGGAACACTGTACATAGAGGGAGTAAAATCCCTGAGCGGTACTCAGCATATAATAATTCCCGACAGAATAGCAGCCGTTACCTATATGTCTGCACTTTCCGTATGCGGCGGCAGACTGCTTCTCAAAGGAATATCGCCTCTTTGCCTGAGAGGTACAGCAAATGCCTTTGAGCAGAGCGGTATGCTTGCTGATTACGATAAAGAAGGTCTGCATATATCCGCAGACGGTGTACCCGAAAGGGTAAGGCTCGTCAGGACAATGCCGTACCCTGGTTTTCCTACAGATGCACAGGCTCCCGTTATGGCGATGAGCTGTTTTGCAAGAGGAACGTCCGTATTTGTTGAAAACATCTTTGAGAGCAGATACAGACACGTGAGCGAGCTTTGCAGAATGGGAGCAAACATATACGTACAGGGAAAAGTAGCAGTTGTTGAGGGAAGCCGTGATATTTCGGGAGCAACGGTAGAAGCAAAGGATTTGCGTGGAGGAGCGGCACTTGTTGTTGCCGGACTTGGAGCAGGAGGAAGAACCGTAGTAAAAAATATAAACTATATAGAGCGTGGCTATGAGGCACTGGAAGAAAATCTCGGAAATGTCGGTGCTGATATTATAAAAATGTGATTTGAAAAAGGAATGAAAAAATGGATAGGAATGGAAATAATGGTAGTTACCGCAACAGTGAAAAAAAACGAAAAAGTTCTTCTGCTCCTTACAGCAGGAGAGAAGATACGCATTCCGATGAAAACGATAAAAGAGCCTACAGTAGAAAAAGAACCGTTTCTGACAGTGATGAGGAATTTTATAAGAGTGACTCTATGTTTTTCAGAAACAGCTCGGTAAACGGAGATGTCGATTTGAGAACAGACAGAGCCGATGATTTCTTTGAAAACAAAAATTATACCCCGTGGGATAAAGATGACGAATTTAACAGAAGCAATTCAAATTCATCATCTGAAAGCAACAAGGCTTATGATAAGGATACAAGAATACGCAGAAGAAAAAAGGAAAAAACATCAGTCGGAAAAAGTCTGAAAAAGAAAGTGGATAAGGTATCCGAAAAAGTATTTTCGGGCGGAGAAGATGAGGATACTCCCGATGACTATGAGCATATAGGGATAGCGGAGGGAATAAAAAACAAAAGAAGAAACAGACAGCTTCTTGATGAGCTTCAGGGAAATAAAAAACCGCTTACAAAGGGTCAGAGAAAGCTCAAAAATATACTTATGACCGGCGGAATAGTGGCAGTAGTGCTTGCCATAGTAATAACGCTTTCCCTGACGGTACTTTTCAAGTGTGAAAAAATAGTCATTGAGGGAACTACAAGATATTCAGCCGATGATATAATAAATGTGAGCAATATCAAATACGGAGAAAATATATTTATTGCCAATAAATCCTCCGCAAAAAAGAGAATAGAAGCACAGTATCCGTATATTGAAAATGCAAAAATAGGCTTTTCAGTTCCCGATACCATAACAATAAAGGTTACTGAAGCAGTACCTGAGTACTACATTCAGGAGGGTACAAGATTTTACATAATAAGCAAAAACAGCAAAATTCTTGAACAGGTTGTCAAAAGAGATTTTGATATTCCGAATATAGTCGGCTGTAAGTTGAAATCACCTAAAGTGGGGCAGAAAACCAATATAGAAAACAGTAAGGTTATGACCGTAATAAAAGAAATAGCTTTATCTATAGACAAAAACAGAGTTACGGGCATAAAGGAAATAAATGTATCGGATATGTCCGATATAGAGCTTAACTATGACAACAGAATAAAAATAGTCATAGGTATGCCCGAATATGTGGACTACAAAATAAGAACTGCAATGACCATCATTATGCAGAAACTTTCTCAGGACGATAAGGGAAGGCTTAACTGCTCAAACCTGGTTGAAGGAAGAACCGATAACAAGGATAATGCGTCATATTTCCAGCCTGACCGCATAGTTGCGACAGAAGCCGAAACTCAGCCGCCCTCACAGGTATACGAACAGCCGCCGACCGAATATTATACGGAAGCTCCCACGGAAGCCGAAACCGAACCTCAGCAGATTGAGGAAGAACAGCCGTATTATGTAGAAGAAAATCATGCACCTGCAGAGTATACCTTACCTACGGAATCAACTGCCGCAGGTGATGATGCAGAAGCGAAAATATATGAAATTATACGGAATGAAATAGTAGAATAACTTACAATATTTCAGTAAAGCCCGAAACCATTGACGGTTTCGGGCTTTACTTTTTAGTCCTGCATATGCTGAGGTTATTATTTCTCAATCAGACCGCAAAACTCGTTTATTTTCTTTTCGTTGGCTTCATTAGGTCTGTCCTTTGGGTCGTTGAAAACCATTTCGGCGGAATAATCGGAAATACCAAGCAATTCCTTTAAGCCTCTGAGTGCCTTATCTGCTCCCGAACCTGCCTGACAAGCATAGGCAGATATTTTTTTGCCTTTAAGCAGCGATTTGTTATCCTGCACAAATGTACGCAAAGGCGGTGCGATACGGCTTGCCCATACAGGAAATCCAAATATAATGCGGTCATAATAATCCGCATTGAACGAATACGGCATAAGCGGAGGAGTTTCTGACATTACAGCACTTTTTCCGCCCCAGATGAATTTTCTGAATCCCTTGTCAGGATATGCCTTTACAGTTGTAAGCTCGATAATATCAACATCTGATGTCAGCTTTTTTGAGATACGTGCGGCTATATATGCTGTATTGCCGCCCATAGAGTAATATATAATGGCAGTTTTCATAAATATAAGCCTCCTGAAGAATAATTTATCCTTTTGTATAATACATCTTTTTCAGGGCGATTTCAAGCATTAAAACGGCTGCCCTGAAATCAGGAAAATATATTGTAGCGTTTGCTTCTGATTTGTGATATAATAAACAATAACGATAAGAAACATAAATTTCAGGGCAAGCCCTGATTAAAGGATTGCCTGACGGAAGCAAAGCTCTTGAATGAGCAGGGAGTGTTATATTTATGATTAAAACGAAATTCAAAAGAATATTTTCAGCCTTTATATGTGCAGTTGTAACGGTTACGTTCACTGTAACAGCATATGCGGAAAGCGAACAGGACGGTTTTCTGTACCGCTTTATCGACAATTCAAATGTCATAGAAATTTCGGGAATTTCTCCGGGCGGAAAACTGGCAGATGCTCCGAAAATAGAAATTCCGTATTCTATCAGAGGTGTTTCTGTTATACAGATAGGAAATTCTGCTTTTGCTGACAACGATACCGCACAGGAAATACGAATGACGGAAAATATTCTGCAAATATGCGATGAATCAATGTACGGTATGAAATCACTGAAAAATATTACTCTGCCTAAACATCTTTCAGTACTCGGCAAAAAATCATTCTCATACTGCACTTCTCTGGAAAGCGTGAATTTTGAAACAACCGAACTGAGAACAATACAGGAATTTACCTTTTACGGCTGTACAAAACTGAATAACGTAGTTCTTTCATCATCTGTACTTGAGCTTGATGAACACTGCTTCGGTCACTGTATGAGCCTTGACAAAATCTATATACCTTCATCTGTTACGAAAATTGACCAGACAGCATTCTACTCTACTAAAAGCGGTCTGACTGTTTACGGATATACGGATTCCGAAGCACAGCGATATGCGTTAAAAAACAACCTCGGTTTTGTTGATATGTCGAAAAAAGACTTTAACGGACTTTACAGAAGTATCTCGTCTGCCGAATACCTAAGAAGCAGGATGAACGTATTCAGGTATACCGAAGAAAGCGTTGACGCATTCACAGCCGCTTACAATAATGCAGTTGAAGTAAAGCAGAATTTCTTTTCCACTCCCGATGAAGTGAAAAATGCAGTGCAAAGCCTTAATGACAGCATTTCAGGCTTGCAGGAGCTTATGAAATATGATATAAATAATGACGGAAGCATTACGCTTTCAGATGTTGTCATTATGCAGAAAAGACTTATAAACAACTATAGCTACAGTCCAAGAGAAACCTATATTGCAGACCGTAACGGTGACGGAGCTGTTTCTCTTGCCGATATAATTCTGCTTCAAAGGTATCTTCTTAGAGTATAACGACGATTTACAGAGGTTTATATATGGACAAGAATATCATAGTACATCCGTTTCCTCCGCTTTTTGATAAAAATTCGGAAACACTTATTCTTGGAAGCTTTCCGTCTGTAAAATCAAGGGAAGAGATGTTTTTTTACGGTCACCCTCAGAACAGATTTTGGAAAGTACTTTCGGCAATATTCAACGAAAATGTTCCCGAAACTATCGAAGATAAAAAAACGTTTGTATTAAGCCATAACCTTGCCCTATGGGATTCAATTCATTCCTGTACGGTTACAGGTTCGTCAGACAGCTCAATAAAAAATGTCATACCAAATGACATCAGCTTAATAATAAATGAAAGCAAAATAAGCAGAATTTTCTGCAACGGTGCTTTGTCACACAGAATGTATACCAGATATATACTTCCGTTTACTAAAATAAATGCGGTAAAGCTACCTTCAACAAGCCCTGCCAATGCCTCGTACTCATTTGAAAGGCTTGTTTCGGAATGGAAAATTATTCAGAAAGCTGAGTGTTGAATAAAAATGAATACAATATGCGGAGCAGACTGCGGAAAATGCAGTCTTAAAGAAAACTGCAAAGGCTGTGCGGAAACCTGCGGAAAGCCGTTTGGCGGAACGTGCGTTGCGGCAGAGTACATAAAGGCAGGCGGAAAAGAAAAATATGCCGAATTTAAACAGATACTGTTGAATGAGGTCAATTGTCTGCTGAAAGAAAACAATATTCCCGAAACAGATACACTTTATGATTTGCAGGGCTTTTTTATAAACCTTGCCTATCCGTTGCCAAGCGGTGAGAATGTAAAATTTCTTGATGATAAAAAAATCTATCTCGGGACACAGATTGAACTTGCCGACACAGGTATGTGCTGCGGTGTTGCCGCTGATACGAATTTCATACTTGTTTGCAGCTACGGTACGGACGGTTCAGAACCCGAACTGATTGCTTATAAAAAAAGATAGTTGTGAGATAAAATGGTAAAAGAAGTCAATCCTGAGAATACATCACGAAAACAGGCATATAAGCTATGTATAAAAGCTCCCAATCCGATGGTAACTTTTGGTAACTTTTTTTCAGGACTTTAGATGTAACTGCTCTTGTCAGGACAAGCAAAAGAAAGCATATGAAATTCAATATGCTTATGGGTTACTGCATAGGTAAAGCAGCCTCAGAAATAAAAGAGTTTTACATACTGCCTGCAGGTGACAAGCTTATGCAGTATGATACGCTTGCGATAAATATTATTGTAAAAAACAAGATAGGAGAACTGAGCCTTTGCGATATTCTTTATGATGAAAATATGGATTTATACAATAAGCACTATGTGAAGTACTCACCGCCTATAGAGGCGGGAGCTTCCTTTAATCCGCCCAACCTTGCAAAGGATTTCATTTTACAGGCATCAGTTTCCGAGGCTATGG
>ONBJ01000037.1 GCA_900316025.1 uncultured Eubacteriales bacterium | reverse complement strand
CTTATTTCGTCTGCTTTTATTTTTCTTTCAAGCATTAAATTTACAAGCGTTACTTTCCAAACATATTTTTTATCTTTATCTTCTTTTACTATCCGTTTACTCTCTTTTAATAGTTTTTCAGAGGCATTTATAAATTTTCTTTTGTTCATTTAATATACAACTCTTTGGGAATATTATATCACTTCTTTCTCTTTTTGTTAATGGGTTGTTTACTCAGACGTTTACTATAATACCGCTGAGTAAAGTTACCATATAGGTAATCATAATATTGTGTATTTTAACAAACCTTCCGATTATCGGGAGGTTTTGTTTTTTTTGCTGTATTTATCGTAAATTTAAACAGAAAAACCATTTTAACTGTTGTTACTTTTCACAAATATTACATTAGAATTTTAGAATATTAGACAAAATTATTGAAATAGTATTGAAATATATTTTTTGTTTTAGTATAATTGCCAATGGAAGTGAGCGTTGCAATAAAGAACAGAATGGGGGAATTCAATTATGGCAACAGCGACTAAACGAAATTTAATATCAGTCGTATCAATCTTTTGCGTGATTATGCTGATTGTTGATATTTTCCCGATGGCGACAAACAGCAACAAGGCAGAAGCTGCTAAAGAGGATTACGGTTTACCGCTTACTTATGACGCACAGGCTACTTTGTATGACTATTACACAGACAATGAAATACACGACGGAAGTGAAAAAGCCAACGGTTCGGACTTAGGTGGATTTCAGGATCCGTATACTGTGCTTAATTCTAAAATTGCCAATTCTAACATCAATGACGGCTGGACGAGATTATGGTATCATAAACTGGAAGACTGGATTACAGTAGGTGCACATATTTACACTAAAGGTGTCAGCGGTAAGTTCGGTGCAAAAGAGTATGCCAGCGTAGGAACCATAGAAGAACAGTGTCGATATGACGGTAACGGAACGAATATTAACGGAGTAACATATAATTACTATATAGACGTTAATTTGAACGAAATGATAAAAGGTGCAAAAGATGCGTTGATATATGTGGAATTCTATAACTGGACAGGTTCGGGAACAATGGACGCTCATACAGAGGCAGTTCCTGTAATAGCTAACTACACAAACTATTACGAGAGATATTGTAAGAATCCGAGTACATGGGAAAATGCCACAAGGTGTACCAAAAGAACGGCTAATTTCAGAAGTACGGGAACAAGTAATTATACATATCCTTTGTATTTTGGTACGTTCCACAAAGGCGACGTTACGGGTGCAGAGGACTTCTTAGGATATACAAATGACACAAAGCCCGGTTACAGTAAATTTTATTGGGGTGTAAATATTGCTCAAAGAAATGATTTTACTACCTCAATAGAAGGACTGGCAGGAAATAATTTAGGCACAGACGGTAAAATTTATGATGTCAACGGAAGCACAGAACTGCCGTACTTTAACAAATCGTTCCTTGAAGAAAACAATGTAGGTAAAGAATATAAGAATGATAAACTGAAGTTACAGTTTGATTTAGACGATGAGGGTTATTATTACTACAATTCTGAAAATGCAAATCAGGCAGTTTATTATGAAAACGGTGTGCTGAAAAAAGGAAGTCAGTATGCAGTTTACAATAACAATACAGGCGACAGTACAAAGTATTACGGATTTTTCCCGTTTAACGATGGCAGCACTAACAATACTAGATATAACAACGGAAATAATGCACCTAACATTGATGGAAATACAGTTAATCCAAAGCTGAATATGGGCTTCGGTCTGGTTTTGGATATTGATTTTAAGTTGCCTAAAGTAAGTAGTCCGAGTGCAGCCAAAGGAGCTAATAATAAAGACATCATATTCAAATTTACAGGTGATGATGATGTCTGGGTATTTGTTGACGGAAAGCTGGCACTTGATTTAGGCGGCGGACATACTTCCGCAAGCGGAAATATCAATTTTACAACGCAGAAAGTGACTTTGGATGATTCGGTAGATGTAAGCACAGCAAGAGATATTGTAAGAAGCAGAAATGACGGTAGGCTGGGCAGCAAAAAAGAATATACATTCTCTCAGCTTGGTTTAGGCGGATTGGAATATGACGCAAAGACAGAGCATCATATCAAATTCTTCTATATGGAAAGAGGTATGATAGAATCCAACCTTTCCTTGAATTTCAACTTACCTATTATTCTTAATCAGAATAACCTTACAATTAAAGAACGTACAGATTTCAGCGGAGTAAACAGAGGTCTTTTAAGCTATACTGTAAGAGCTGCTGAAAAAGACGCATTTGCATATACTGTAAAGAATAAGGGTACAAAGGTAAACGAAGTTCCCGGCAGTGGGTTTACATATCCTTCCTATGAACAGGACATAAGCAGAGTAAGAAATTATTTGTACGATAACGAAAAAGCGTTGTTTACCAAACGTGAAACGGAAACCAAAATCATTCAGGAAGCAGATACGAGCAATTTCTACCTTGAGCCGAATATGTGGGATAAAGACAATGCAATATTTATCGCTTATATGTACGGCAACGGAAGCGAAGAATATGTACAGATGGATAAAGTCAGTGACAATCTGTACAAAGTAAATAAAAAGAATTATACCAATGTCATATTCCTGCGTTGTAAGAGCGGAACACCTGCAAATTCAGATGTATGGAGCAGCAGTAACCTTTGGAATAAAACAGACAGTAAAGGCGGAACAGGACAAAGTATGACAGGCAGTGAAAACTGCGTTCAGATTACAGACTGGAATAACAGTTCAACTCTGAAAAGTGAGCCGATAACAGTCAGCAAGACTGTAGAAGTTACAAAACAGGGTACTGTGGGCAATTTCGTACCTACAGACAGCAATAATTACAATCCTGTTTCGGGTGTAGTATATGAGCTGACGGACGCAGGCGGTGTGTTTACTGGAAAAACAAACAGCACGACAAGCGGAGAAGGTCTTGGTTCTTACTACCTTATGCACGACCAGTCCTCATACTTTACAGGACAGTTCAAAGAAAATTCTTCTATGAGTGTTGTTCAGTCGAACACACTGGGAGTTGTAGATGTTCATAACGGTACGCAGATTGTATCCATTGATAAGGGCAGCAGAAATACGGCTGACTATTACGATACAACTGTAAATCTTGCGGACAAAAACGGGCAGATATGGAATAAAGACACTAACGAATTTGTATCTTTCAACAACAGCAACGGTATATATGAATACAAGAACAGTGACAATTCAATACCTGTAGACCTTACGGAAGAGTATGTCAACACGATAAAGACAGGAGCTTTGAAAGTTGTCAAGGCATTGAACCCTGTCGAAACAAGTGCTGAAAGCGAGAATGAAAAGTTCGAGTTCCAGTTAATACTTACTGATGTGTTTGGTAACGGAATAAGTGTTGACGATTACAGCGGAGTAGAAATAAAGATACAAGGTATCGATACAACGCTTAAAGCAGACGGAACGTTTGAACTTAAAGCAAATCAGACAGCGTTGATTGAAAATATTCCTGTTGGTACGGAATATACGATAAAAGAAAATTCCACAGGCTCTACATTCAATTCGCTGAATAATTCAAGTCAGAGCGGCAGAATTGCAGCAAATACGGAGCTTTCGTGGAAAAAGGAAAACACACGTAAGACAGGACAGCTCAGGATAAGCAAGACTGTTGCACACGCTGACGGAACAACACCTACATTTGATGAACAGAATAAACCGTTCAGTGTTGTTGTAAAACTTACTATGCCTACGGGTGTAAATTTTGACAACTACAAAGGCAACATAGTAAAAGAAGAAAAAGTAGGTTCGCTCAATAAGAATGTTACATTTGACAACAGCGGACAGGCAACGTTTACCATTAAGCACGATGAAACAATTACTCTTGACAGGATACCGTACGGTACAACCTATACCGTTACGGAGAATGACTTTGACGGCAGTGACGGCTGGACAAAATCAGGAGAGGTCAAAGAAAATACCCCTGCTCTATACCGAACAATAAACAGTTTTGACGGAGCAGTAGTAAAAATTACCAATACTAAAAAAATCATTCCTAAAACTCAGTATGTTGTACAGAAGATATGGAGCAACTACACTGTTGAGAACGATACCACAATGAGCCTTAAGTTATCAAGAAATAACAGCGAATACGGTACATATACATTTACGTTCAACGGAGGAGCGGTATCTTCAAGCAGTGACAAAGCAAAGGTAACAAAGAGTGATGACAGCCAAACGTGGACTATCACTTTCGAGGATCTCGAAAAGTCTGACAACAGCGGAGCAGATTATGTATATGATGCAGAAGAAGTTTCTGTAAACGGAATGAACGGCAGTTCATCGTCAGGCAGAATAGGAGTATTTGTTGTTGAGGATAAACTGACAGGCGGTTCGATCAACGAACAGATAACCAACACATACAGTCCCGTTACAATGCCCGAATCAGGCGGCAGCGGTGAAGATTACACTATTTACTATGTTTTATTTGGAACAGGTGCTGTTATGCTCAGTGCATTGGCATTCTTCCTTATAATAAATAAAAAACGCAGATATTTCTGATTAATTATTAATATTAATTATTAATTCAGAGGAAACGAAAGCGTAAAGTATTATTTGTAAGGGGGAAAGATAAAAGACAGTTCTGTTCACAGCAGAAAGGTACAGTTTCGTCTTTGGACGGTATGCAGGCAGATGAAACTGTACATTCACACCCGAAACCTGCATAATTCAAAAAGTTTATTATAATATTTATTTCTATTGTAAAATGGAGGTCAAAACATATGAAAAAATCATTCAAAAAAATCGCTGTTACTTTAATTTCAGCAACACTGATTATGTCAATGGCAGCAGCAATGCCTACATCAGCAGCAACAACAACAGGTGCACAGACTAAGGTTGCTTTACAGTCTGTAACAATGCCTCAGGGTACTGCAACATATTCTATTTATCAGGTTGCAAGTGCTACCTATAATGATGAAGGAAAAATTTACACTTATAAGGTTAATGCTCCTTTTGCAGGTGTTCTTGATGTTGATGCTGAAACAGGCTTGCTTAAAATGGGCGGAGTTTCCGTACACAGTATGAGTGCATCTCAGACACAGGCTTTGGCAAAGGCTTTGGACGCAGCGAAGAGCGGCGATTCTACATCAGCAGATGCAGGTACAAGTGTTGATTTGACACCCGGTTATTATCTGATTGTTGGCAGCAGTGCATCAGTAACAGCACCTATGCTTATTTCAGTAGACGGTGAGCCTATTGCACCGTTGACAAACAAATCTTCCGAAATTACCATTGACAAGACAATCACAGCTATTGATACAGCACATGGTACTGATAATGTAATTTCAGGAAATGGCAAAACAGGTATTGCTGATAAGGGTGCAAAAGTTACTTATAAACTCGAAACACAGGTTCCTACATACGACAGAAATGTTGGAACTGTTACACCTGTTGCTGATATGACACCTTTCCAGATTATCGACTTGCCCGAAGATGTACTCACAGTTAATGCCAGCTCTATCGAAGTAAGCGTAGGCGGAGTTGTTGTTACAAGCGGTTTCAGTATAAAAGCTCCTACAGAGGCCGAAATTTCAGCTTTCAAGAATTGTGAAGACACAACAGTAACAGATGTTTCAACTTCAGCATTCAAAGTAGTTTTCGATAATGAATATACTCTTGCTAACGGCGGCAAATCTGTTGTAGTAACATTTAACGCAACAGTTGGTAAAGGTGTAGACCAAAAAATGGATCTTAATAATGACGCAAATGACAATACTTGTGTTCTTTCCTACAGTAACAACTACAATACTGCTAAAGGTAAAGTAGAAGAAGTACCTGATCCCACAACCCCCGGTGGCACAACAACACAGGAATTCCCCAATGAACCTAAAACAGAGAGTTCAAAGGCTGATGTATTCTGCACAGTTTTCACAGCTAAGAAAATAAACGGTGATGTATCTGCAACAGGAGAAGCTTTGGACGGTGCAGGTTTCTCACTGTATGAAGGAAGAACAGCAGAAGCAAGTAAGCTGATAAAGACTATAAGCACAGGAACAACATTTACATTTGAAGGTCTTGGTGCAGGTACATATACCCTCAGCGAAACACAGGTTCCCGATGGCTACAAGAAGGCAGAGGATATTACCTTTACAATTTCAAGTGACGATACACCCGTATATGCAGGTAACTTCAAATTCACAGGCGATGCAACAGCTGCTACTATTGATGTTGCAAACTATCCCGGACAGCTTCTTCCCGGAACAGGTGGAGCAGGTACAATCCTCTTCACAGTAGGCGGTGCAACAATCGTTCTTCTTGCAGGTGTACTTTTCGTATTCTATATGAAGAAAAGAAGAATTGAGGAATAATTATTTCAGCTAACATCTAAGCTCATAATAAAACGAAATTTGCTCTTGTATTCCGTACAGAATACAAGAGCGGATTTTCCAAAGTACTTGAAACATTCAAGTGCTTTGGAAAGTCCACGGAGGTAAATCATCAGTGAGATTTTTAAATACGCTCAAACGTCTGCTCAGAGAAAAAACAGTGCTTACAATGTTTTTGTTGGGAGTGCTTTATTTTATCGGCGTAGGGGCGATTGTATATCCTTTGGTAAGTAATATACAGTCATTGTTTACATCAGATACGGCAATAAGCAGTTATCAGCAGACAGTGGAAGAAATGCCGCCTGCCGAAATAAAGGAAAGATTTGAAAAAGCACATAATTACAACAAGGGCTTGTCGGGAAATACCGTGTTGAGTAAGGACGATTCAACAGCACTCAACGGCGATGACGGTATAGTCTGTTATGTGGAAGTTCCCGTAGTTGATATTTATCTGCCCGTATATTACGGAACAGATGAGGAAGTGCTTAAAAAGGGCTGCGGCTATCTGGAAAATACGTCCCTGCCTGTAGGCGGAAAGAGTACGCACAGTGTTATTTCAGCTCACACAGGACTTCCCACAGCGGAGATGTTCACACGTCTGGACGAAGTAAAAAAGGGTGACTTGTTTTATATTCACGTTTTAAACGAAAAGCTTACCTACAGGGTAGACAATATAAACTCAGTAACTCCGAATGCAGTCGAAGAACTCTATATAACAAAAGGAAAAGATTATGTCACACTGCTTACCTGCACACCGTATGGTATAAATGACAAGCGTCTGCTTGTGAGGGGGGAGCGTGTACCTGACAAGGCACAGGACAGCAAGACCGACATCGAGGATAAATATACTTCCCTTGATGATGATAAGCCGAAAGACAGTACAGACGGTTTAAGCGAAGAAATTAAAAGGCAGATTACAGTAGTTGCTGCGATTTTGTCTGTTGCGGCAGTTCTTTATATAATAGCCTGTATATTGCTCGGCGTTACGGTGAGAAGAATTAAAAAGAGATAGTCTGGAGAGTTTTTGGATTGCTGTACAGGAAAAATCATTTTAAAAGACGCTTGCCGCTTGTAGGAATATTTCTGCTGCTGCTGATAGGAATTTCCATATTTATGTACCCTATAGTAAATGACTGGATAAATCAGTATACTTCAAAAGTAGAAATAAATTCCTATGACCAGCAAGTTATAAAGACAGATAAAAAGCTGTTGGAGAAGATAGAAAAAGAGGCTGAGGACTACAATGTGGCTTTGGCTGAAAAAGATAAAAAGAAGGTATCCGTTACAAATTACAGTGAACTGCTTGCGATTGCGGATTCGATTGCCTATATTGAGATACCGAAAATCGGAGTATACTTACCTGTTTTTCACGGACTTTCCGATGATGTTCTTAGCAAGGGAATAGGGCATATGGAGGGAACGTCCTTACCGTTGGGAGGAAACGGAACACACTGCGTACTTGCAGGGCATACGGGACTTCCTGCAGCGGAGCTTTTTACCGATTTAGACCAGCTCTCCAAAGGGGATTCATTTTTCATACACGTTCTCGATAAGGTTCTGGAATATCAGGTAGATAAAATTACGGTGGTTCTGCCTTATCAGACAGATGACATCGCAATACAAAAGGGTAAGGACTATGTTACTCTGCTGACCTGTACGCCATACGGAATTAATGACCATCGTCTGCTCGTGCGTGGAAAAAGAATTGTTCATCACCCCGAAACGACGATTGACAATACAGACCCCTGGCCTGTTGTTCATATATCGGAAAAGCAGTTGCCGCTCAGAACAATTGTATGGTATGTATCGACTGCGGTAATAGGAGTTGTGCTGCTGGTTATCTTTATTATATTGATATTTCCCGACAAAAAAAGAAAGAAAAAAGTAACTGTACCAAACGACAGTTCTGTTAAATAGTAGTAGGAGGAACAAGCATATGCTGAAAAAGGTTTTGAAAAAGTCAATAGTATGTTGTCTGCTGGTTTGTCTTTTAGTCTGTATGACGGTTGTCACAGCGGCAGCCGAAACGGAAATGGGAACTGTAAATATAAAATTTCCGTCTTCGGCAAAAGGTATAACTATAGTGGCATACGAGATAGGCTATTATGCGGAAGGTGAATATATAGTCAACGAGAATTTCAGCGGCAGTGATGTATCTCTGGAAGGAATAGAGCTTGCAGATGCGTCAGAGGTACAGCGGATTTCTCAAACTCTTATGGATTATGCAGAAAATCAGGGATATGAAGGCAAAGAGGTACAGGTAGATGTAAACGGTAATGTATCGGTGCAGTTGCCTGCCACAGATAAGATATATGTTATGGGACAGAAGGACGGAAAAGGAATAATGCAGATATTATCATTTCTTGCACTGTTGCCCTACTATACGGCAGATGGACGACAGACCGTGGTTGATGCCACATCTAAAGTTAGTCTTTCTTCAAACTTTGAATATAACAAGGGCGATGTTCTGCTTAATAAGGTTGACAACAGCGGAAAAGCTTTGCAGGGAGCAGTATTTAAGTTTGAAAGAAAAAAGTACTATATAGAAACATATGCAGATGAAATTCCCGAAAATGCAGAAAAGGGAACGGACGATATGGGTGCTTACTACTGGCAGACCCTGTCATCAGAGCTTACCACCAACGAAAAAGGACAGATTGTCGTACAGGACGTGGATTTTGGCAGTTATCGTTTTACTGAGATAAAAGCTCCCAAGGGATTTGTACTGAAGAAAGATATTATTTATTTTGATATTGAAGAAAAAGGAACGGTAAAACTTGAAAACGGTGTTTATGTCAGAGATGAGGGAGAGCCTGTTATCCTTACCGTAGTGAACGAACCTGAAAAGGCTACCGAGCCGCCTACAGTTCCGCCTACAACTCCACCCACAACTCCACCCACTACACCTCCTCCCACACAGGGTACGGAGCAGTCAGGAAAGACCGTATTCACAATGGATACAGCAAAGGGCAGTATCGCAGTTATTTTCGGCGTTGCGGCAATAGCATTGGCACTGGCATTTGTTTCATCTAAGAAAAAGAAATCTGATGTCTGAAAAACAAATATTTCTTAAATAAAAAAGAACAGCGTATGTCATAAACAATGGCATACGCTGTTCGCATATTAATCGGTAATGCGGTATTACATAAGATGCTTTTCCAGAATTTCTGCTGCATCTTTGCACAAAAGCGGACACGGACGTTTTTTACGTCCTGCAAATTCGGGATTTTCCATAGGCTTTAATCCTAAAAGTTCTGCACATATTATTGAACCGTTCTGCTTTTTAAATTCTTCCAGCAGCTCCTGTACAAGAGCATTTATTCTTTGTTTCCCGATACTGTCGGAAGGACTTACACAGCCGCATATCATATTGGCAGCCATAACCATACCGTTTACTGTTCCGCATACGCTTCTTGTTCTTCCTATACCGCCGCCGTATCCTGATGTAATCCTGAGTGTTGTTTCCTTGTCAAGACCTGTAACATCGCTGAATGCAAGCAGTACAGCCTGAGCACAGTTATAGCCCTTTAAAAAGTTGTTGTAAGCAGCTTCTCCTCTTTCGCTCATAAATAAAATCCTCCGTTTCAGTTTTTTTCCTTATCGTCATCGCTTTCAGGCTCTACAAGAACCTTTACAATACGCCGCCTTTTTACCTGAGATACAGTCAGCTTTACACCTGAAAAAATTATGTATGGGTGTTCGTATTCTTCAGGTATTCTTCCGAGCTTGTCAAGTATAAGTCCTGCTATGGTGTCGAACTCGTCCTCAGGCAAATCAGAGCCTATAAGCTCATTTACTTCGTCAAGCCCTGCACTCCCGTCTACCGAGTAGATTTTTTCGGTTATGCGGTGAAATTCTTCCTCTTCGTGGTCAAACTCGTCCTGTATGTTTCCCATTATCAGTTCTATTAAATCTTCAAGTGAAACTATGCCGTCCGTTCCGCCGTATTCGTCCACTACAATGGCTATCTGGGTTTTTGCGGCAATCATTTCGGCAAAAAGCTTACTGCATTTTTTACTGCTGGGAACAAAGAATGCGTCACGGGTAATATCCGTAAGTTTGAAATCCTCAGGTATTTCGTTAAATACAAATCTAAGCAAATCCTTTGCGTACAAAATCCCTACTATATTATCGGTATCTTCATGATATACGGGTATTCTGGAATAACCCGAGTCCATTACCTTCTGCACAACCTCGGTAAGAGGTTCGTTATCCTCACAGGCAACCACATCTTTTCTATGGGTCATAATCTCGTTGGTTGAGGTATCGTCAAAACTGAAAATGTTTTCTATCATTATTTTACAGTTTTTGTCTATCAGACCCTGTTCACAGCTCATATTTATTACCTTGATAACCTCATTTTCCGCAGCGTCCTGTGTTTCGGGTTCTGAGTAGCCGAAAAGTCTGTTAAGCAGTCTGTTTCCTTTTTTTGCGGTACTTTTTTCAGTCAAGTCATCAGCCATTTTAAATGTTTTCTCCTCTTGATTATTAAATTATCTTCAAAAAAATAACGGCGGCTTCGTAAGCTTTGCGATTTCAGCCCACGGCAGACATTCGTCTGCCGTGAACTTTCAATGTGTTACATTGAAAGTTGACAAAAGCCTTCGGCTTTTGTCGGCTGAAATCGCCTGTCACGGATAATCTGAAAGTTGGTTCAGAAAATATGCCGTAAGGTAAATTTGACGTAAAAATTATGGTATATACAAATTCTCAGGATAAGTATAGCATAAAACAAAGCGGATTGCTAACAAATTTAAATATTTTTTACAAAAAAGTCAATAAAATTATTTTTATTTTACTTTACACTTTGAATTAAAAGTGCTAAAATTATAGAGGATTTGAGATTTATTGAATCTGTACAAAATAATTTGTTCTAGGCCTTAGGGTATTAATTTATAAGGAGGTAAAATCTCAATGGCTAGGAAAATGAAAACTATGGATGGTAACAGTGCTGCCGCATATGTTTCGTATGCTTTTACGGACGTAGCAGCAATCTATCCTATAACTCCGTCATCGGTTATGGCTGATGAGGTTGACAAGTATGCTACAGCAGGTCACAAAAATCTGTTCGGCAGAGAAGTTCAGGTAACAGAAATGCAGTCTGAGGGAGGAGCAGCAGGTGCAGTACACGGCTCTCTTTCAGCAGGAGCACTCACAACAACGTTTACAGCATCACAGGGCTTGCTCCTGATGATACCCAATATGTACAAAATGGCTGGTGAGCTGTTGCCCAGCGTTATACACGTTTCCGCACGTGCTTTGACATCTCACGCACTTTCAATTTTTGGTGACCATTCTGATATTTATGCCTGCCGTCAGACAGGATACGCTATGCTCTGTTCAACCAATCCTCAGGAATGTATGGATTTGGGAGCAGTAGCACATCTGGCAGCTATAAAGAGCAGAGTTCCTTTTATGCACTTCTTTGACGGTTTCCGTACATCTCACGAAATTCAGAAGATTGCTCTCTGGGACTATAAAGACCTCGGCGAAATGCTCGACTGGGACGCAGTTGACGCTTACAGAAGAAGAAGCCTTAACCCTGAGCACCCTGTAACAAGAGGTACAGCTCAGAATGACGATATATTCTTCCAGGCAAGAGAGGCTTGTAACGTATACTACGACAAAGCACCCGAAATAGTTGTAGAATATATGAACAAGGTAAACGAGAAACTCGGAACAAACTATAAGCCCTTCAACTATTACGGAGCACCCGACGCTGAGAACATAATCGTAGCAATGGGTTCTGTAAATGACTGTGCAGAAGAGGTTATAGACTATCTCAACGCTAAGGGTGAGAAGGTAGGTCTTGTTAAAGTAAGACTGTACAGACCTTTCGTTGCTGATTATTTCCTGAGTGAAATTCCCGACACAGTCAAGAGCATATCTGTTCTTGACAGAACAAAGGAACCCGGTTCAATCGGTGAGCCTTTGTACCTTGATGTACTTGCAGCTATCAACGGCTCAAAGTTTGCAGGCGTAAACGTTTACACAGGTCGTTACGGACTTTCATCAAAGGATACAACTCCTGCCGATGTAATAGCAGTATACCGCAATATGGAGTCCGAAACACCCAAGAAGAGATTTACAATAGGTATTGTTGACGATGTAACAAACCTTTCACTTCCTATCGGCGAGAACCCCGACACAACACCTAAGGGAACAAGCTCATGTAAGTTCTGGGGACTTGGTGCTGACGGTACAGTTGGTGCTAACAAGAACTCAATCAAAATCATCGGTGACCATACAGATATGTATGCTCAGGGATATTTTGCATATGACTCAAAGAAATCAGGCGGACTTACAGTTTCTCATCTTCGTTTTGGTGACAAGCCCATTAAGTCTACATACTATATAAGCAAGGCAGATTTTGTTGCCTGTCATAACCCTTCATACGTAACAAAGTATGATATGGTAGACGACCTCAAAGAGGGCGGAAGCTTCCTGCTCAACTGTCCTTGGTCTGGCGAGGAGCTTGAGGAAAGACTTCCCGCAAAGATGAAGAGACTTATTGCTCAGAAGAATATTAATTTCTACACAATCGACGGTATCAAGATTGGTAAGGAAATCGGACTGGGCGGACGTATTAATACTATTTTACAGTCAGCATTCTTTACTATTGCAAACATCATTCCCAAGGAAGATGCAATCCAGTATATGAAGGATGCTGCAACAAAGTCCTACAGCAAAAAGGGTCAGGCTATAGTAGATATGAACCATGCAGCTATTGAGCGTGGAGCTACCGATTTTGTAAAGGTAGACGTACCTGCAAGCTGGGCTGACGCTGAGGGTGAACTTGAAAAAGTTGTATCAACAGAGGGAAGAAAAGAAGTTCTCGACTATGTAAACACAATTCTTCACCCTGTAAACGCATATAAGGGTAATGACCTCCCCGTATCTGCATTCAAGGATCATATAGACGGTACTGTACCTCAGGGTTCTGCAGCATATGAGAAGAGAGGTATCGCAGTAGATGTACCTTCATGGCAGCCCGATAACTGTATCCAGTGTAACTTCTGTGCATATGTTTGTCCTCACGCAGCTATAAGACCTGTAGCTATGACTGAGGAGGAAGCAGCAAACGCTCCCGCAGCTACAAAGAAAGCTCCTATGACAGCTATGCCCGGTATGGTATTCACAATGACAGTTTCTACACTTGACTGTACAGGCTGTGGTTCATGTGCACAGGTTTGTCCCGGCAAGAAGGGCGAAAAGGCTCTCGTTATGTCACCGGCTGACAACGAAATGCCTCAGCAGGAGGTATTCGCATACGGTCTTGACGTTGCTGAGAAGCCCGAAGTTGCTGCTAAGTTCAAGGAAACAACCGTTAAGGGAAGTCAGTTCAAGCAGCCGTTGCTTGAGTTCTCAGGTGCATGTGCAGGTTGTGGTGAAACACCTTATGCTAAGCTCGTTACACAGCTCTTTGGTGACAGAATGTTCATCGCTAACGCAACAGGCTGTTCGTCAATCTGGGGTGCATCAGCTCCTGCAACACCTTATACCGTAAATAAAGAAGGCAGAGGTCCTGCATGGCATAACTCACTCTTTGAGGATAACGCAGAGTTCGGTTACGGTATGGTTCTCGGTCAGAACGCCATCCGTGAAAGACTTGCTGACTATGTAAAGACAATCTCAGAAAAGACCAGCAAAGACGATGTAAAAGAAGCTTGCGAAAACTACCTCGCTACAATAAAGAACTCAGGTGCAAACAAGACTGCTGCTCAGGCTCTTATTGAAAAGCTCGAGGAAATCAGCGGTTGTGACTGTGAAGCAGGTCAGCTTGCTAAGAAGACCCTCGCTGATAAAGACCAGCTTGCTAAGAAGTCAATGTGGATATTCGGCGGCGACGGCTGGGCTTATGATATAGGCTTCGGCGGCTTGGATCACGTTCTTGCTTCAGGCAAAGATGTAAATATCCTCGTATTCGATACAGAGGTTTATTCAAATACAGGCGGACAGGCTTCAAAGTCAACTCCCAGCGGTTCAATCGCTCAGTTTGCTGCCGCAGGTAAGGCTACAAACAAGAAAGACCTTGCTGCTATCGCTATGACATACGGTAACGTATATGTTGCTCAGGTTTCAATGGGTGCAGATTACAACCAGTGTATCAAGGCTTTCGTAGAAGCTGAAAGCTATGAAGGTACTTCAATCATCATCTGCTATGCTCCTTGTATCAACCACGGTATCAAGGGCGGTATGACAATTGCTCAGGCTGAAGAGAAGAAGGCTGTACAGTCAGGTTACTGGAACATCTACCGTTATGATCCCAGACTTATTGAGCAGGGTAAGAATCCTCTTATGGTTGACTCAAAGGCTCCTACACTGAGCTACCGTGACTTTATCATGGGTGAGGTTCGTTACAACGCTCTTGCAAGAGCTAACCCCGACAGAGCTAATGCTTTGTTCGATATGGCTGAAATGAATGCTGCAAGAAAGCTTGC
Source organism: uncultured Eubacteriales bacterium (assembly GCA_900316025.1). Classification (GTDB taxonomy): domain Bacteria; phylum Bacillota; class Clostridia; order Oscillospirales; family Acutalibacteraceae; genus CAG-964. The sequence continues at coordinate 6,162 of ONBJ01000037.1, read as the reverse complement.
ACATCTCCAGTTCCTTGCTTCACAGAAGTTTGACGAGAATAAGTAATTTCCTTATAAATTAAAACAAAGGCGGACATCTCAAAAGGTGTCTGCCTTTGCTTTCAGAAAAATTCCAGACCTTGACGGAGAAAACGGAAAAGTTTTGATTGAACTTTTTCAAAAGTTCACGGTTTCCAAAGGCAGAGCCTTTGGTCAGGATTTTTAAGGGTGAAACCCTTAAACACTCAGTTTATTTCAATGACGAAATGCCCTTAACGGCATTTCGTCATATTACTAATCTTTAACTGAAAATCTACGCTTTGCATAGTGGCGATTGCAGCCGTCAAAAGCGTAAGCTTTTGACAAATTCAAAGCAAAGCTTTGAATTTCACAGCGGCAAATGCCGCTGTGGGCTGCAATCGCCACTGTGCAAAGCCTGATATGTACATCGGTTTCAATGCTGTGCAGATAGTGCAGACCAGTCAATGGTCTGCACTATCTGCATTGTATATTTGAAAAAACAGTTCAGATAAAAAATCTCCGTTAATTTCTGCAATAAACACAGGAAGTTCAGAATATGGCTTATGCAAAAAGTTAAGTTTATGAATTAATTAAAAAACAGATGTCAATATTAAGTTATATGAGCAAATTATATATATTTAATGTAATGAACCGCTGTATAATTTGTAAAAATATCAGAAATATTTAATAAATTACAAATTTTAGTGTAATTCATAAAAAAAGGATTTTATTTTTTCAGGATAAGTGATATAATAGTCAAGGTTGTATTCATATAAAAAATCAGATTGTTAAAAGTGGGTAATAAAAGGAAACGAAAATACCTGAAAATGGCATAAAGACACGGATATTATACTCACAGCAATAATAAAGATGTGAATTGCAAGGTTAATGGAGGTTTGAATTCTTATGGGAAAAATAGGAAATCAATATGACAGCCGAATAACGCCGGGCAGCGTAGCAGTAGCAGGTATAAAAGGATTTTTCTCGTTACTGTGGAAGCTTATATCTACGCTGTTTATGGTAATGTTGGTATCAGGTGGAATAGTGGCTGTAGCTATGTGCATATATCTGTACGGTCTTGCCTGTCAGCCGACAGGAATAGATCTGGCAAGTGAAAAGCAGGAGCAGACTTCATTTTTATATATATACAATGATAAGAATGAGCCTGTAGAATACCAGAGGCTTCACGGTCAGGAAAACAGAGTATGGGTAAGCCTTGACAATATTCCCAAAGCGATGGTAGAAGCTCAGGTTGCGATAGAGGACAAGCGTTTCTATGAGCATTCGGGAGTTGACTGGGTAAGAACAGGAGGAGCTATACTGAACCTCGGTTCTGATTCCAGTTACGGAGGTTCGACCATAACACAGCAGCTTATAAAGAATATCACGGGAAAAAATCAGGTAAGTATAACAAGAAAGCTTTCGGAGATATTCAAGGCACTTAATCTTGAAAAAGAATACACCAAAGATGAAATTCTTGAAGCATATCTGAATATAGTAAACTATGGAAGCGGCTGTCAGGGAGTACAGGCAGCAGCAAACCTTTACTTTGCAAAAGATATAAAAGAATGTTCGATAGCCGAATGTGCAGCAATCGCAGGAATTACTCAGAATCCCGCCGCATACAATCCTCTTGCATATCCTAAGGAGAACAAGGAAAGACGAGATACCATTATATGGGTTATGTACGATTTGGGTAAGATAAGCAGGGCAGAATATCTTCAGGCACAGAAAGAGTCCGAAGAGATGAAATTTGTCGGCTATGAGAACAACGAAAAGGAAAAGGAAAGGGAAGAGAAAAACGCAAACAGCAAGCAGGGTTATATATCCAACTGGTACGTTGAAGCAATGTTCAGAGATTTGGAGAAGGAGCTTGCTCAGGAACTGAATATAAGCGAAAGTCTTGCTTCAAACAAGATATACTCGGGCGGACTTAAAATTTACAGTGCGATGGATCTGGACTTTCAGGAATTTTGTCAGAACTATATTCAGACGGTAAATACTCCCTATGACCCCAACTGTCAGATAGCTGTTGTTATGACGGGTCTTGACGGACGTGTAATAGCATCAGTCGGTGGAAGAAACAAGAAAGATTCAATGTTTATCTGGGACAGAGCAAACATAGCAACTCTCCAGCCGGGTTCATCAATCAAGCCTATAATCCCTTATCCTCTTGCCATTGAAAAAAATATATATCATTATTCTTCGATGGTAAAGGATCAGCCTATAGAAAACTGGGCAACCAATGCAGACGGAAGTGTAAAATCTGGACCTGATAACGTATACGGTTCATATCTCGGAGAGATAACACTCCCTGATGCTATAGAGAGGTCATCAAACGCAACTGCCGCTCAGACAATGGAGCTTGTAGGCCCTAAGTCAGCTTACAGTCAGGCTATAAACAAGATGTATTTCAGACATCTTTCGACCGAAGATGCAACAAACCTTGGTGCACTTTCCATAGGCGGTCTTAACGGCGGTGTTACCGTAAGAGAAATGGCTACCGCATATCAGTATATGGGCAACGGAGGAAAGGTTTACGATACCTACACATATTATTATGTAGAGGACGCATCAGGAAACGTTATAATTGATCACCGTGACCAGATTCCCATACAGGCATATTCATCACAGACAGCAAGTATGATGAACAGACTGCTTAATTACAACGTTGTAAACAATAATCCCGCACATACAAGTGCAGGTCTTGCGAGAATACCCGGCTGGGATATTCTCGGCAAAACAGGTACAACCGACAGCGGCAAAGACCACTGGTTCTGCGGACTTTCGCCTTATGCTACCTGTGCAGTATGGACGGGTTACGATACACCTTCTGCACTGTCAAACTCAACATTCCCTGTAGCAGCGGAGATATTCCATGACCTTATGGCTGAATATCTCAAGAACAAGGAAGCGAAGGATTATTCTATAGATGATACTTTGGAAAGACACGAATTCTGTTCCGTAACAGGTTTGCTGGCAGGTTCATATTGTTCCAAGACCTATACAGGCTACTATAAAAAGGATAATGTTCCCGAATACTGTTCAGGCTATCACGGAGGATACACCTCATACAGCAACAGCAATTACTACAGCAATTATTATAATTCATACAGCAACAACAGTTACAGCAGCAGTTCTGATGATGATGATGACGACGATGACGATGATGACAGCGGCTCGTCATACTATACTCCCGATACATCGTCAGACTACAGCAGTTCGGATACGACAGTAGATACCTCAGGCGGCGGTACGGATACATCAGGTGGAGATGTAACTTCAGGCGGAGATGTAACTTCAGGCGGAGATGTAACGTCTGGTGGAGATGTAACTTCAGGTGGAGATGTAACGTCCGGTGACGGTTCGGCAGCATCTGCCTGAAAATTCATATATAATATTCAATGAAAAAACTACAGACCCTGTGCGGGACGGAATAAAAATAAAGCTTTCGGCTTTGCTGATACGGCGATTGCAGCCGTAAAAAGACGTACGTCTTTTTACGGGGATTAAAGAGCATATTATGCTCTTTAACCGCCAATGTGAAACATTGGCGGCTACAATCGCATGAGCGAAGCCGCAGACTTTTGATTGGACGTACAAAACTGTTTGTGCGGTATTTAACAAAGTAAAGTAAAAATTTGAGAGGTGCAGAAATGATACAGGTTGCAATTATGGGACATGGAGTAGTAGGTTCGGGGGTAGCCGAGATACTGCTCACACACAAGAACAGCTTGAAAAAAAAGGTACATAACGATATAAGTATAAAGAAAATTCTTGATTTAAGAGAATTTCCGGAATTGTCATATTCTGATAAATTTACAAAGGATTTCAATGATATTGTAAACGATGAAGAAATAAAAGTAGTAGCCGAGGTAATGGGCGGAGTAAATCCGGCATTTGATTTTGTAAAGCGTTGTCTTGAAGCAGGAAAAAGCGTAGTAACCTCAAACAAGGAGCTTGTGGCAAAAAAAGGAGCGGAGCTTCTTGCAATAGCAAAGGAGAAAAACGTAAGCTTTCTTTTTGAAGCTAGCGTAGGCGGCGGTATACCCATAATAAGACCTCTTAACAACTGTCTTGTAGCAAACGAGGTTGACGAAATCGCAGGAATACTCAACGGAACTACAAACTTTATACTTACAAAGATGATAACGGAATCAATGTCATTCAAAGATGCTCTTTCACTTGCACAGCAATTGGGCTATGCTGAGCGTGACCCTTCGGCTGATGTAGAAGGTCACGATGCCTGCCGTAAGATATGTATTCTTGCATCTCTTGCTTTCGGCAAGCACGTATATCCCGATAATATTCATACAGAGGGTATAACAAATATCTCACTTGAAGATGTGGAGTATGCAAACAACTGGGGCGGAGTTATAAAGCTTATAGGTGATGTGAAGCATATGCCTGACAATATGCTTGATATATTTGTAGCACCTATGCTTATAAACAATGAAAGTCAGCTTTCGGGCATAGATGATGTTTTCAACGGCATTCTCGTAAGAGGTGATGCAACTGGTGATGTTGTTTTCTATGGAAAGGGAGCAGGAAAGCTTCCCACAGCAAGTGCAGTTGTTGCCGATATAGTAGACTGCATAAAGAATATGTCAACAGGAAAGTATCTTTTCTGGGAGGACTGCGACGGAAGCAACGTTATGCCTTACGAGGAGAGCGTATCTGCTATGTATGTAAGAGCAACAGGAGATATAAAATCTGCTGAAAAGGTATTCGGTGAAATTTCCAAGCTTACGAGAAAGAAAGCTCCAGATAACGAAATAGCTTTCACAACCGATGAAATGTCGGTAAAGAAATTCAACGCAAAGCTTTCTGAGCTTGAAAAAAGCGGAGTAAAGGTAATCAACACAATAAGAATAGGCGATTTATAATGTTCTGAGGGCGAATATACCAAAATTATAGATTGCTGATTATTCACAATGTGACAAAATATACATTGACTTTTATATTTTAACGTATTAAAATAACCATTGGCTTCCCATTTTGAAAAAATGCTGAGTGGGAACAATCTCAATAAGAAGGAGCTACACAAATGAGCCTTATAGTGCAGAAATTCGGCGGAAGCTCCGTTGCAAATGCGGAGCGTGTAAACAATGTTGCACGCATAGTAACGGATACCTACAAAAAAGGAAATAAGGTTGTAGTTGTTGTATCGGCTCAGGGAGATACAACAGACGATCTGATAGAAAAGCAGATGGAGATAAATCCCAATGCTTCAAAGAGAGAAAGAGATATGCTTCTGGCAGCAGGAGAGCAGATTTCCATTTCATTGCTTGCGATGGCTATTGAGAGAATAGGCTGTCCTGTAGTATCGCTGCTCGGCTGGCAGGCGGGAGTAAGAACAACTTCATCTCATACGAATGCAAGGATAAAGGCGATAGATTCAGAAAGAATACAGAGAGAGCTTGACCATAACAGAATAGTTATAGTAGCAGGTTTTCAGGGTATAACGAAGTACGGCGATGTAACGACGCTGGGACGTGGCGGTTCGGATACAAGTGCGGTGGCACTTGCCTGCGGACTTCATGCTGATTTGTGTCAGATATATACTGATGTAGAGGGCGTTTACACAGCCGACCCCCGTAAGGTTAAGGATGCAAGAAAGCTTTCAGAAATATCATATGATGAAATGCTTGAGCTTGCAACCTTGGGTGCTCAGGTTCTGCATAACAGAAGCGTTGAGCTTGCTAAAAAATATAATCTTGAATTAGAGGTGCTTTCAAGCCTGACTTGTGCACCCGGAACAATCGTTAAGGAGGCAACAAGAGTGGAAAGTATGTTGATAAGCGGTATAGCAAAGGATACCGACATAGCAAGAATTTCAGTTGTAGGTGTACCCGATGAACCTGGTCTGGCATTTAAGATGTTCTCAAAGCTTGCGGCAAAGGACGTAAATATAGATATAATTCTTCAGTCTGTAGGTCGTGACGGAACAAAGGATATTGCGTTTACGGTATCAAAGGATAAGCTCAATGATGCAAAGGCAGTTATTGAAGCATTTATGCCCACATTAAAGGCTCAGAGAGTAATTTTTGACCAGAACGTTGCAAAGGTTTCGATAGTAGGAGCAGGAATGGAAAGTCACTCAGGCTTTGCTTCAAAGATGTTCGAGGCTCTTTACAATGCAAATATTAACATTCAGATGAT
>ONBJ01000039.1:26437-28574 GCA_900316025.1 uncultured Eubacteriales bacterium | reverse complement strand
GATGAGCTACATCCGCATAATGGTGCCTTCGGACGGAATCGAACCATCGACACGAGGATTTTCAGTCCTCTGCTCTACCGACTGAGCTACAAAGGCAAAGCTGGCGACCCGGAACGGGCTCGAACCGTCGACCTCTAGCGTGACAGGCTAGCGTTCTAACCAACTGAACTACCGGGCCAAAATGGTGGGAACAACAGGGCTCGAACCTGTGACCCTCTGCTTGTAAGGCAGATGCTCTCCCAGCTGAGCTATGCTCCCACACCAAAGACGTTCGCCTGAGCTTTCGTTTCCCTCACCAGCGACGGTTATTATAATACACTATTCAGTCCGAAATGTCAACACTTTTTTTGAAATTTTTTCAAATAAAATCTTACTCAAATCAAACTGAAATCTGAAAACAGGCTGTGGCGATTGCAGAGTAAAAAGCATTCGCTTTTTACCGAATGCAAGGCAAGCCTTGCATTTGCACATAAGACGAAGTCTTATGTGTCTGCAATCGCCTGTGCTGACGGAAGAAGAAAGTATTATCTGAAAATAAACATTCAGTTCTGAGTCAGCTTTTCCAGAGCTGCAAGCTTTGTGCATACGCAGAACAAGTCCATAGCTGTTTTAAGCTCCTCTACGGGAGGAAGTGTAGGTGCAAGTCTTATATTGCTGTCCTTAGGGTCATTTCCATATGGGAATGTTGCTCCTGCATTTGTCAGGACTACACCTGCTTCCTTACAGAGCTGAACAATTCTTTTTGCACAGCCCTCAGTAACATCAACGCTTACAAAATATCCCCCGTGAGGCTTTATCCATTCTGCTATGCCAAGACCTCCGAGCTGATTTTCAAGCTTTTCGAGTACAGCATTAAATCTGGGTTCAAGAACAGCTCTGTGCTTCTGCATATGAGCCATAAGTCCTTCATAGTCGCCGAAAAATCTTACATGACGCAGCATATTGAGCTTATCATAACCTATAGTCTGAACTGCATATTTTTCCTTGATGAATTTCATATTGTTCTTTGAAGCAGCCATACACGCCACACCTGAACCGGGGAACGTGATTTTTGAAGTAGATGTAAAGATAATCGGCAAATCCTCAGTACCGCACTTTTTACACTCGTCCATAAGATTTAAAAGAGTATCGCCCTTTTCGGAAATATCGTGAATAACATATGCGTTATCCCACATAATTCTGAAATCATCAGCGGCAGGTCTGAGCCTTGCAAAGCGTTTTACTGTTTCGTCCGAATATGTTATACCCTGAGGGTTTGAGTATTTAGGAACACACCATATTCCTTTTATGGAAGCGTCCTCACTCACAAGCTTTTCTACAATATCCATATCAGGGCCTTCGGGTGTCATCGGAACGGTAATCATTTCAAATCCGAAATATTCCGTAATTCCGAAATGTCTGTCATATCCGGGTGAAGGACAGAGCCATTTTATTTTATCAAGTCTGCCCCAGGGTATTCCGCCGTTTACGTTCTTTGTCATCATAGCGGATACCGTATCGAACATCATATTCAGGCTGGAGTTTCCGCCTACCATAACCTCGCTTACATCTACTCCGAGGATTCTGGCAAACATCTCCTTTATTCTGGGAATGCCGTCCAGAACACCGTAGTTACGGCAGTCAACTCCGTTGAGTGCCTTACAGTCCTTACCGTCAAGAACCGCCGTAAACAGTCCCTCCGACAAGTCAAGCTGTTCATCTCCTGGCTTGCCTCTGGACATATCAAGATTCAAATTCATTTTCTTGTATTCTGCATATTCATTTTTAAATTTTTCAAGCTGAGCGTCAAGCTCCTCTTTAGACATTTCAAAATAATTCATTACATATATTTCCTTTCAGAAAGCTTTATAACTGCCTGTCTAATTCTAATATAAAACAACAAAAAATGCAAGTTTTATTTCTAAATCCTGCATTTTTCGTTATTTGTACCAACTATTATATTTTAATCGGACAATATTATTGAATATGCTGTAAAATATCCGAATGATAAAATCCATTATAGTAAAGTCTATGCTTAAACCTACCGTAATGTGATAACTGTGAAGTACTCACCGCCTATAGAGGCGGGAGCTTCCTTTAATCCGCCCAACCTTGCAAAGGATTTCATTTTACAGGCATCAGTTTCCGAGGCTATGGG
>ONBJ01000039.1:0-26430 GCA_900316025.1 uncultured Eubacteriales bacterium | reverse complement strand
CATATTTATATTGTCAAGGAAAAAGTCAGCCTTGCGGGCTGACGGGCAATTCATCCCTCCACCTAAGAGGTGGGGGACTTCTTGCCCATTTAGGTTAAATTTCGCCTGTATGTATCCCTATATTATTTAAGGAAGCCGAAGCTGCGGATTATTGCAGGCTCTTTAGCCTTTCCTGAGCAAATCTGGAAGAAGCAGATTATCTTTACAACAGCAAGTACGATGTATGCTATACCGGCAGCTATGGGAACAATAATTGTCCAGCAAAGAAGTCCCATACAGATAAAAAGAAGTGATTCACAAACTAAAAATTTAAGTGCCTGTCTTACGTGGAAACCTGCATAGGGTGATGTACTGCTTCCGATAAGAGCCATAAATATACCTATAATACCGAGAAGGTATACAAGCATAGCTATAACTTTATTGTCAGAAATATCCTTGGGGTCGAACTCTGCCGTGTGGTCAAAGCTGTCATAAACCATACCCTGGGGAGGCATACTGTAGCCTGCATTACCCTGGGGAGGCATATTGTAGCTGTTTCCGCCCATGGGATTCTGAGCAAACTGCATTCCGCAGTTAGGACAAAAATCCGCATTGTCATTGTTTATTACGTTGTTACACTGGGGACAAGTTTTCATAAATTTTTCCTCCTCTGAAAAATCAGTATAATATTTTATTCATATAAGGGATATTTATTACAGATTTCTGTAACACCCTTACGAACAAACTCAGCATTTCCCTCAAAATCGTTTATTACCAAAGAAATAAACTCTGCTATCTTATCGAGGTCTTCCTCTACAAGTCCTCTTGTAGTTACTGCCGCAGTACCCATACGTATGCCGCTTGTAATGAACGGACTGCGGGGTTCATTGGGAACAGTGTTCTTGTTTACGGTTATATAAACCTCATCAAGTCTGTGTTCGAGTTCTTTTCCTGTAAGCTCTGTATCTCTTAAATCGAGAAGCATAACGTGATTGTCTGTACCGCCGCTTACAAGCTTATGTCCTCTGTTTACAAGTCCGTCAGCAAGTGCCTTACAGTTCTTTACTACCTGCTTTCCGTACTCCTTGAACTCGGGCTTGAGTGCCTCACCGAAACAAACTGCCTTTGCTGCTATTGTGTGCATAAGAGGGCCGCCCTGAGTTCCGGGGAATATTGCCTTGTCTATAAGCTTTGCATGCTCCTCTTTACACAAAATCATACCGCCTCTGGGGCCTCTGAGCGTCTTATGGGTTGTTGTTGTAACGAAATGTGCATATTCAACAGGATTGGGGTGTTCTCCTGCCGCAACAAGTCCTGCTATGTGTGCCATATCTACCATAAGATATGCACCAACTTCGTCTGCTATTTCTCTGAATCTTTTGAAATCAATTATTCTCGGGTATGCACTTGCTCCTGCTACTATCATAGCGGGCTTGCACTCTTTTGCAATTTCAAGAACCTTGTCATAATCAATACGATGTGTCACAGGGTCTACTCCGTATGAAACAAAGTTGAAATATTTTCCCGACATATTTACGGGTGAACCGTGTGTAAGATGTCCGCCTTCACTGAGGTTCATTCCCATAACGGTATCGCCGGGCTTGAGCATTGCAAAATAAACTGCCATATTAGCCTGTGCTCCCGAATGAGGCTGAACGTTTGCGTGTTCTGCTCCGAAAAGCTCACAAGCTCTCTTTCTTGCAATTTCCTCTACAATGTCTACACACTGACAGCCGCCGTAGTAACGCTTGCCGGGATAACCCTCTGCATACTTGTTTGTAAGTACGCTTCCCATAGCAGCCATAACGGCAGGTGAAACAATGTTTTCGGAAGCAATAAGCTCAAGATTTCTTCTCTGTCTTTTCAGTTCCAGCTCCATACCCTGAGCAACCTCGCTGTCGTAGCTTTCCAAAAATCCAATCGTATTTAACATATCATTGTACATCGGTATTACTCCTTACTTTCAGTTTAAGACTTCAAAAGCATTCGTCTTTTTTATTATAAATTAAACAATATATTTTTTCAAGGTTTAATTATTGTTTTTACAACAAGATTTCATAAAAGATATATAATTATGATAAAATATGCGAATATTTTCAATTAATTGACAAAAATATACACTCTGATTTTCGTATAGAGAAACCATAAAGTTTAGGTCAAGCCTTTTCAAAGGCTTGCGGGTCGAGGGCAGAGCCCTCGACAGGATTTTTAAGGGTGAAACCCTTAAACGGAATTATTAAAAATCAGGAAGCAGCACTGCGGCTTCCTGAATAAATTTATGCGTATGCCGCTTTTGCGGCATACGCCGTTTTCTCTTGTGTTAAAGGGCTTTGCCCTTTAAAATCCCACCAAAGGCTCCGCCTTTGGAAACCGTGAACTTTTGAAAAAGTTCAATCAAAACTTTCCTGTTATCTCCGTCATAGTTATGCTATGTTTTTCAGGCGGTAAAGTCTGTAAGTTTTTGCTTTATCCTCATAACTAAAATCCTCTGTTGACACAAGCTCATATTTTACATTCTCCAGTTCGGAATTTATCGTTACAATGAACATACCCTCACCGTTTTCAACGTACTTATCCTGAGTTTCGCTTATATCCGATATGGGCAGATTAAGACTGCAAAAATACTTACAGTTCGGAACAATATTGCAGACCGTATAAAAACCTGCGTCCATTCCTCCGTAATTGAGCAAGGTCGGATTCTGCTCCCTGCTTATTATCTCTTTAAACTTATACTGAGGAAGCTCCTCCCTGCTGTATTTCATAAACCCTGCATTCGGCGAAAACTTAAAGCATAAAATCACGCTCAGTCCCACCGATACAGCAAAAGCCGCATACGGAACAATCATAACAAGCATTTTTTTATTTTCAAGCTTTGACTTCACATCAAATCTATTCATCACAAACGAAACAAATCTGAACAAAGCTATATATCCAAAAACAGAAAATACTGACAGAACCACACCATAATAAGCAAAATATCTTTCCGTTCCGAAAATTGTAAACACAGTAAGGATAAAACACAGATACAAAGCAAGCTTCTGTTTTTTTCCTTTTATGAACAAAAATCCGAACATTCCCGCAAAAATCGGCAAAGACATAAATTTACTGTCGAGAGCGAATATATACATATTCTGTTTCACAGCCGCAAATACAGAAATTATTTTGCCGAATACCGAAGCATTGTTGTCAATTTTTGAATAGAGGAATATATTGTCATAGAAATATACCTCCCACAAATCCCCCAACGCTCCGTTGATGACAAAGTATATCAGAACGGGTATAACAACGGTTAAAACTCCTGCACCTATCCATAAAAAGGTACTGAGTATTTCCCTGTATTTTTTATCCTTTATGAGCCATATTACAGGAACGATTATCCAGCCGAAGAAAAATCCCAGCATAGTATATTTTATGCACAGAACACAAGCCGACAGTACACCTACCGCAAAAAGCTGTTTTCCCGACATATATATACCACTTCTGAAAGCTTTCAGCAGAATATACATACTGAACGCAAACACAGGCAGACAAAGCTCCTCCGCACTGTCACCCTGACAGAATGCGATTGAGGAAAATGCAAGTGCCATACATATAGGTACTGAAATCAACGCAAAAGTTTTATTGATATAGAGCAGTGCCGTTTTAAGACTGAAAAATACAAACAGACTTCCTGTTATAACCTCTATAACAAACATACCGATAAAAGTATCGTTCGATATGAAATACCCGAGCATATGTATAAAGTGTAACAGCGGCCCTTTATGGTCTGCAATATCCCTGTAGATAACCTGTCCGTTTCCTGCCGCCTTTCCTACTGTAAATATACAGTTTGCGTCGCTCCAGTCATTGAACGGATATAAAAAAGATGACTTTGTACAGACCATCAGCACAAAAAAGGCTGTAAGAACCGAAAACAGAAAAAGCAGAATGTTTTCTTTTCCAAAACTATCCGAAAGACTTCTTTTTCTTTCGGATTTAGCATTTTTCATAAGCGTAAGCCTCCGTTATTCGGTTATAGACTTGATTAATCCGCCCTTTTTTATGATGTTCTGGATAAATTCAGGGAAAGGCTCTGCCTGATATGTTTTTCCCGTAGTTTTGTTGGTGATAATGCCCGTATCAAAATTTACATCAACAATATCGCCGTCTTTTATATCTTGAGCCGCTTCATCACATTCAAGAATAGGAAGTCCTATATTGATTGAATTTCTGTAGAAAATTCTCGCAAAGGTAGAAGCTATAACGCAGGAAATTCCCGAAGCCTTTATAGCTATGGGAGCGTGTTCTCTGGAAGAACCGCAGCCGAAATTTTTCTCGGCAACCATTATGTCGCCCTCCTGAACCTTTTTGGTAAAATCTGCATCTATATCTTCCATACAGTGTGCCGCAAGCTCCTTGTGTGACGCAGTGTTAAGGTATCTTGCAGGAATAATTACATCTGTATCTACATTATCGCCGTACTTATGTACTCTGCCGTTAGCATTCATTTGTATTCAATCCTTTCAGTATCAGTTTTCGCATATGTCAGCAGGATTTGCTATATATCCTGCCACCGCACTTGCTGCCGCAACAGCAGGACTTGCAAGGTATATTTCGGAATCAATGTGACCCATTCTTCCTACAAAGTTTCTGTTTGTAGTGGAAACAGCCTTTTCTCCCTGTGCAAGTACTCCCATATGTCCGCCAAGACAAGGGCCGCAGGTCGGTGTTGAAACGATTGCACCTGCATTTACAAAAATATCAAAAAGACCCTCGTGCATAGCATCAAGCCATATTTTCTGAGTTCCGGGAATAACTATGCAGCGTACACCCTTTGCGACCTTTCTGCCCTTCATAACCTCGGCAGCGGCTCTGAGGTCGGATATTCTTCCGTTTGTGCATGAGCCTATTACTACCTGCTGAATTTCTATTTTTTCAACCTCATCTATGGTCTTTGTATTTTCGGGCAAGTGAGGGAATGCAACTGTAGGCTTGAGCTGTGACAAGTCCACGGTATATTCTGCATCGTATTCAGCGTCATCATCTGCTGTATACTCTGCCGCAGTACCCTGAAATCTTCCGTTTGTGTACTCTCTTGTTATGTCGTCAACGGGGAATATTCCGTTTTTAGCTCCTGCCTCTATAGCCATATTTGCTATGCAAAGCCTGTCATCTATGTTGAGGTATTTAAGACCCTCTCCGAAAAATTCCATTGATTTATATAAAGCTCCGTCTACTCCTATCATTCCTATGATATGAAGTATAACGTCCTTTCCGCTTACATACTTGTTGGGCTTGCCAACTATGTTGAATTTAATCGCTGAGGGAACTTTAAACCACGCCTTTCCGCTTATCATACCTGCTGCCATATCGGTTGAGCCTACTCCTGTAGAAAAAGCTCCCAAAGCTCCGTATGTACAGGTATGGGAATCAGCTCCTATGCAAAGACTTCCCGGGCCTACAAGTCCTTTTTCGGGAAGAAGTGCGTGTTCTATACCCATTTCGCCTACGTCCATAAAGTTCTTAATATCGTACTTTCCTGCAAACTTTCTTACCTGAAGGCAGTGCTGTGCGGATTTTATATCCTTGTTAGGCGTAAAATGATCCATTATCATAGCTATTTTTGTATTGTCGAATACCTCACAAGCACCGCAGTCCTCAAATACGTTTATTGCTACAGGTGAGGTAACATCGTTACCCAGTACCATATCAAGCTTAGCTTCTATAAGCTGACCTGCTTTTACTTCGGGCAGATTTGCGTGTGCTGCCAGAATTTTCTGCGACATAGTCATACCCATAATAAATTCCTCCAATCAATGGTGTGTAAGCTTTATTCAATGCTTCACACTTGTTTTTTATTCAAAATTCCCTGCAATTCCTGCAATTATATATAGTATCATTACATTTCGGAGGTGTCAAGCATTTTTCAGCTGTTAAATCCGTGTGATGATTATGAAAACATATACCATTTTCAAACCACTGTCCACAACTTAAGCGTTTGAAGGACCGTTTGAAGGACATATATCAATGTTGAAAAAGGCAGATATAAAGCCACACGGCATATCTGTAAAATTTCGGATTATTCCTTAAGTTGTGGATATTGATTTTCAAACAGAAAAATCAAGACAAGTTTTCAACACTCCTATGTTTAAACTGTCGAAAACTTATCAATAAAGATTAAAGTAACTATGCAGTCAGACAAATTCATATAAATCAAACAGGTTTTTATTCAATATTATTGACATTTGACTTACATAAAAATATAATATAGACAGTTTATTCCTAGTTATTGAGTAGGAAATTAAGAAAAGAGGTAATGAAAATGTCAGCTATCAGAAACACAGAAAACTGGGGCTTTGAAACAAAGCAGCTTCATATCGGTCAGGAAGAACCCGACCCCGCTACAGGCTCACGTGCCGTTCCCATATATCAGACAACATCATATGTATTCAGAAATTCCGAACACGCTGCCGCAAGATTTGGTCTGAGGGACGCAGGAAATATATACGGCAGACTTACCAATCCAACTCAGGAGGTTCTGGAAAAAAGAATTGCAGCTCTGGAGGGCGGTGTTGCGGCACTCGCTGTAGCTTCGGGAGCAGCTGCAATTTCATATACCATTCAGACGCTTGCACATCAGGGAGAGCATATAGTATCTTCAAAGACCGTTTACGGCGGCACATACAATCTTCTTGCACATACGCTTCCTCAGTACGGCATATCAACAACCTTTGTGAATATACATAATCTTGAAGAGGTTAAAAATGCAGTAAAGCCCGAAACAAAGGCTATCTATCTTGAAACACTCGGAAATCCCAACAGTGACGTTGCGGATATATCGGCTGTTGCGGAAATCGCACACGCAAACAACATTCCGCTTGTTATAGACAATACTTTCGGAACTCCTTATCTGATAAGACCTATAGAATACGGTGCGGATATAGTTGTACATTCAGGAACAAAGTTTTTAGGCGGTCACGGAACAACTCTGGGAGGAATTATCGTGGACAGCGGAAATTTCGACTGGGAAAAAAGCGGAAAGTTTTCGTCATTGGTTGACCCCGACCCGAGTTATCACGGAATTTCCTTTACAAAGGCAGTAGGTGCAGCAGCTTTCGTTACAAAAATACGTGCGATACTTTTAAGGGATACAGGAGCTGCAATATCTCCGTTCAACGCATTTCTTCTTTTGCAGGGACTGGAAACACTTTCTCTCAGGGTTGAGCGTCACGTTGAAAATGCCCTGAAGGTTGTCGATTATTTAAGCAGCCACCCGAAGGTAGAAAAGGTAAATCACCCTTCACTGCCCGACCACCCCGACCATCAGATTTACAACAGACTTTTCCCGAACGGAGCAGGTTCTATTTTTACATTTGACATAAAAGGCGGAGCTGAGGAAGCTCAGGCATTTATAGACAGACTTCAGATTTTTTCCTTACTTGCAAATGTTGCCGATGTAAAATCTCTGGTAATACACCCTGCCAGCACAACGCACTCTCAGCTTACGGAAAGCGAGCTTGCAGAACAGGGAATAAAGCCTAATACCGTTCGTCTTTCCATAGGCATTGAAAGCATAAACGATATAATCTCAGATATTGAACAGGCTTTTGAAGATTAAAAAATCTTTTGAAATAACGCATAACACTTGAAAATACGGTTTGTGCTGATATAATAATATGGAATACTATATTTTGTATTTTCGGAACGGAGGATAAAATCATGTCAAGAATTTTTAAGGGAGCTGCACAGCTTATCGGAAACACTCCTCTTCTGGAGGCGGTAAATATTGAAAAGGACGAAAATCTTAATGCTGATATTTTATTGAAGCTGGAATATTTTAATCCTGCAGGAAGCGTCAAGGACAGAATTGCAAAGGCTATGATAGAAGATGCAGAGCAGAAAGGAATTTTAAAGGCAAATTCTGTTATAATAGAGCCTACATCGGGAAATACGGGAATAGGACTTGCGGCAATCGCTGCTGCCAAAGGATACCGTGTAATTCTGACAATGCCCGAAACTATGAGCGTGGAAAGAAGAAATATTCTTAAAGCATACGGTGCTGAAATAGTTCTGACAGACGGAACTCAGGGAATGAAGGGTGCAATAAATAAGGCTGATGAGCTGGCAAAGGAAATTCCCGACAGCTTTATTCCGGGACAATTTGTAAATCCTGCAAATCCCGAGGCACACCGTCAGACTACAGGTCCTGAGATATGGAACGATACCGACGGTAAGGTTGACTTCTTTGTTGCAGGTGTGGGAACAGGCGGAACTGTAACAGGTACAGGCGAATATCTTAAATCAAAAAATCCCGATATAAAAGTAGTGGCTGTAGAGCCTGAAAGCTCACCTGTTCTTTCGGAGGGCAAGGCAGGTCCTCATAAAATTCAGGGTATAGGTGCAGGATTTGTTCCCGACACACTCAACACGAATGTATATGATGAAGTTATAAAGGTAGCCAACGATGATGCCTTTGCTGCGGCTAAGGTTATCGCAAAAAAGGAAGGAATTTTAGTAGGAATTTCTTCGGGTGCAGCGTTCTATGCGGCATTACAGATTGCTAAAAGACCTGAAAACAAAGGTAAAACCATAGTTGCACTGCTTCCCGACAGCGGCGACAGATACTATTCAACACCGCTTTTCGCTGAATGATTAATATTAAAAATCCCCCGAATTTCGGGGGATTTAGTAGTTTAAGGGTTTCACCCTTAAAAATCCTGACCAAAGGCAGAGCCTTTGGAAACCGCAAGGGCTCTGCCCTTGACCCGCAAGCCTTTGAAAAGGCTTGACCTAAACTTTATGGTTTTCTTTTTCATAATATCAGCATTAGTCACAATAATACAGCATCTTTGAATATGTTTTTATAAAATATGATTGTTATTTTTACTTTGATGTTGTATAATAATCAGTACAGTTATTGTTACAGCTATTTTTTATGTTTTAAATAAACTGCCACGAGGAGGCTTGTCAAATGCTAAGCAAAGTAAGAAAGACAAAAATAATCTGTACTATGGGACCTGCGACTGATGACGATAATATTCTCAGACTACTGATAGAGGGCGGAATGAACGTTGCAAGAATTAATATGTCGCACGGAACTCACGCACAGCAGAAAGTAAGGGTAGACAAGATTAAGAAATTACGTGAAGAACTCAAAAAGCCTGTTGCTCTGCTGCTGGATACAAAAGGTCCTGAGATAAGAACAGGAAATTTCAAAAACGGCAAGGAACTTCTGGAAACAGGACAGATGTTCACCTTTACAACAAACGATTGCGAGGGTGATAACAAGTGCTGTTCAATTACATTCAAGGGACTGCCTGATGACCTTAAAATAGGCGATAAAATTCTGGTTGATGACGGACTTATCGAAATGGTGGTTCAAAATCTGACTAAAAACAGCATCGAATGCAAGGTTATCAACGAGGGATATATTGCATCTCACAAGGGTATAAATGTTCCCGGAGTAAGTCTTTCTCTGCCGTTTATAAGTGAAGTTGACAAGGCTGATATTGCTTTCGGTGTAGAGCAGGATTTCGACTTTGTGGCTGCATCATTTACAAGAACGCCTGAGGATATTTTCCAGCTTCGTCATGAGCTTGCACTCAACAACTGCGACAATATGCGTATTATAGCAAAGATAGAAAATGAAGAGGGCGTTAAGAATATAGACGAAATTATAAGGGCTGCCGATGGAATTATGGTAGCAAGAGGCGATATGGGAGTAGAAATCCCTCTTGAAGAAGTGCCTATAATTCAGAAGGAGCTTATAAAGAAGTCTTATGAGGCAGGAAAGCAGGTAATAACCGCTACTCAGATGCTTGACTCTATGATAAAGAATCCACGTCCTACAAGAGCAGAAACAACGGACGTAGCAAACGCTATATATGACGGCACAAGTGCCATTATGCTCAGCGGTGAAACTGCCGCAGGCGAATATCCCGTAGAAGCTCTCCATACTATGGATATTATTGCAAGAAGAACGGAAAAGGATATAGATTATATCGGAAAGTTCCGCAGAAGAGATATTAACGAGCGTCCCGACGTAACCTCGGCTATTTCTCACGCAACCTGCACAACCGCACACGACCTCGGAGCGGTTGCTATAATGACCGTTTCAAAATCAGGTCTTACGGCAAGAGAAATTTCAAAGTACAGACCTGCTTGTCCTATCATATGCGGTACAACCTCTCCCAAGGTAAGAAGGCAGATGAATTTGTCGTGGGGAGTTATTCCTATAATGATTGAGGAACAGAGCAATACTGACGCATTGTTTGAGCATGTGGTTGAAACTGCTCAGAAAGAGGGACTTGTTAAAAACGGCGATCTGGCTGTTATTACGGCAGGTATTCCTCTGGGAGTATCGGGAACAACAAATATGCTCAAGGTTCACCTTGTAGGTGATGTTCTCGTGGCAGGTACTTCCATAAACGCAAAGGATTACTGCGGACATCTCTGCGTATGCAACAGTGAGGAAGAAGCTCAGCTCAACTTCAATTCGGGCGATATTCTTGTTATTTCAAAGACATCAAACAATATTCTGCCGCTGCTCAAAACTGCGGGAGCTATCATAACGGAAGAGGACGGTGCATCATCTCACGGAGCAATAGTTGCTATGGCTCTCGACAAGCCTGCGATAATAGGTGCAAAGAATGCAACAAAGCTCCTCAAAACAGGTACTACAGTTAAAATTGACGGTTCAAGAGGTCTTGTATTCAATGCTACAGGTATCAATTCCCCCGGCATAAACAAGGTCAATGATGAAGGTACAGTATAATAAAAAACAGGCTGAATTTTAAACGGCTTTCATAATCAGCACAGACTTGCGGCGATTGCAGAAATCAAAACACAAGGTGTTTTGATTTAAGAAAGTGCCTTCGGCACTTTCTTCCCCTCGTGGAAATCCACGAGGGGCTGCAATCGCCGCATCAAAGCTATGCAGAGATTTTCTGTGCATCAAATACTCATAAAAACTTATTTATCCTTAAATCTTGAATAAAGCTCATAAAGCTTTTCCCAGCCGAACATAGCAACAAAGGCAACAATGAAGCCTCCGACAACAGAGCCTGCTATCATATACCATCTTACTTCAACCGAATTATACGAAGCATATGCCAGACAGTATAATATGCTCAGAAAAACGGATAAAACCGTAACCTGTAATGAAGTGGGTACTGATTTCATAATTCCCGTTTCCTTTGTTACCTGAGTTATGACGCTGACCGTAAAAGCCAGAAAACCCGTAATCGTCAGTACAGATGTTATATCGTTAAGTCCTGTCATTTTTTATTCTCTCCTCTATATTGGCAATACGGTGACTTACTGCCGTCAGTTTTTCACGGTTAATCTGTAACTGCTTCTCATTTTCGTAGGTTCTGAGAATAAGGTTATTATGTTCGCTTACCTTTCTTTCAAGCTGGTCTATGCGGTATTTTATAAGCTTTGACTGTACCACAATACCGACCAAAGCTCCGCAGCCTGAGCCTAAAAGACTGATTAAAGAAATAATTATACCGTCATTCATTACGAGAGTTCCTTTTTCAGATAGTCAATAGTATTTGTTATCACCGAATTTCTGACATTTTTCAGTTCACTGCGGATTGCGTTGCGGAGAGCCGTAATTGTATTTTTTCCTGCGATGCCGTCAACTTCAAGATTGTATTTTTTCTGCACTTCAATGGTAGCCTTATAAGTTCCTTCTCCGAAGCCGTTTGTATCATCTACCTTCTGATTTATCAAGCCAAGTGCATACGCATAAATGAGAAGTGATTTATATGCAAGTACGCCGTCGGAATTATCTCCTTTTTCAAAATTCATACTTTTTTCCTCCTTATGGCTATAAAAGGGTCTGTAATAGCCGTTTATAACACCGTTTGAAAGACTGTAATATCTGTACATAACAGACGATGTATCAGAATTACCGCTTCCTGTATTTCCCTCTATTGTATATACATAGTTTTTATCTGCGGCATACACATATCCCACATGGTCGCTGTGATATTTGTCGGTATAGCTTCCTCCCCAGCGGAATGTAATTACATCACCCTCCTGAGGCTGTACTTCTCCCGACTTATACCACTTACCAAGTTTACCGTCACTATAACGTGCAAAACTTCCTGCTCCGTCTGACTTTATGATATACTTGTTTATACCTCCGATTTGGTTAAAAAGCCAGCTTATGAAAACGGCACACCATTCTATGCCATAGCAATCCGAAGCCGTTCCGTAATACCATCTGCGGTATTTTGAACCGCCGTTTCCTACCTGTGCTTTTGCGATTTTTGTTAATTCCGAAGCAACTGACATTTTTAACATCACCCTTTCTTACTGTTTATTTATCTTAATGTCCAGTTTTTGGCTGTAGCTATTGCCTTCTGCTCCTCACTCAGCATACTGAGGTATCTTCCGGTATACAGTATATAATTTGTTTTTCCCACTCTGTTTGAAAGAGCGTTAAGTACTGATACAACCGTCTGTACACTCAGATTTCCAAATCCTGCAATAGTGAAATTTGCAACATCGAACCCCTGTCCTATAATAAGGTTTTCCACTGCTCCGCACGAAGCGAAAGCATTATTTCCTACAGAAGCAACAGAGCTTGGAATATAGACAGAATGTAATGAAGAACAGTTATAAAAGGCATAATGCCCTATATTTGTAACTGAATCAGGAATAGTTATCGACTGAAGCAACCTGCAGTCCTTGAACGCATTTGCATCTATATTCTGAAGTGTGGCAGGCAGTGAAACACTGTAGATACTGCTGCACCCCTCAAATGCCGCAACACCTATTGAAGTCAGACCACTTCCGAAAACTACGGATTCAAGCCCCGTATTGCAGTAGAAACCTCTCTGCCCGATAGATACGGTATTTATGGTTTCCAGAGTTTTAAGGTGTGTATTCTGAAAAGAAAAGTAATCGTGTACAGATACTGTATTTTCGGGAACTACAAGATTTAACAGCGAGCCGTCAATAAGCACACGCAGAGTATCCGTATTATCAGGTATAGCCAGAATTTTCTGTGCATACTGTGATGTAGGCGTATTGCTTCCGACCGTAACCCCCCTGCTTTCAACAGCATTTTTTACTGCCGTAAAGTCACTTATCACCCTGTTGATATTTTCGTCAAGAGTTGCCATTCAAATCACCGCCGTTTATAAAATTTTCCAGCCTTGCGTTTGAATCGCTTATATAGCTTTCAAATACGATTTCGGCAATATCTTCCCTGTCACTCTGAGTAAGTATATAGGAACTGCCGTTTTCCACGCTGAATGTACTTGTCGTATCGTCCGTATAAGTTATGGTATAGACAGAACTGTCCCCTGACGTACCTGTTTTCTCAACAGATACAATACCTCTGAACTGAGAAATATCTGCCGTACCTATCTGGTCTGTAAGCTCCTGAAATTTTTCGAGAGTATCCTCCAGAAGTCCCTCATATCTGTTCTGCACCTCTCCCGTAATTTCGACAGCATTTTGCAGATTAAGGATAAAAACATTGCTTTTGAATATCATTTCGCTGTTATCCATAATTACAAGCTCCGCCCTCAATGTATTCGTATACGTAAGCTCCATAGGAATAACAAACGACATACTGCTTCTGTTTACAGTACCTACGCTGATGTTTCCGTTTCCGTCCTCAAAATTGAGTGTATACACAAAACCTGCACTGCGAAGCCTTTCGGGTAAATCGAACAGAAGCTCCGTTGCAAGATGTTCTCCGATATATCCCGCAGCACTCGTATCGGAAACAACCGAACCGTCACTGAAAACCTTCATATTAATTCTTCTTATAGCTGACATAACTGCCTCCTTATTATTTATTGCAGATATACCTCTGCAATAAATAGTAAAAAAGAGGAGAATGTTGTACACAAGAGTACAAGTTTGTACAAAAAATCTTTTTATTTTCATAGTATGCAGAATTTCAGAAACTGTTATTATAAAATCAGAAAGAAAAACAAATTACAAGTTGACTATATATGCAAAAAGAAGTAAAATTAAAAACAAGTTAGTTTGTTTGAAACAGGAGATTTTGTGTTATGACAAGAAAAATAATCGCTGTAATTTTTGCGGCTCTTATTGCCGTATGCACCGTATCAGGGTGTGATATAAACAGCTCTTTAACCGAAATAAACGATATTGTAACGGAAAAGGAAAAAGACTATCCTGTAAAGGCAGGATACTGCGAAATAGAACACGAACCACAAAGCATAGCCGTTATAGACGATAATGCCGCCGATATTCTCATAGCCTGCGGATATGCAGACAAAATAAAGGGAAAATCAGAGGAATGCTCACAGACAGAGCTTGAAAAAGTAAAATCGCTGGGTACTGTTCTCAAACCGAAAACCGATGAAATAAAAAAACTGAATGCCGATGTCGTTTTTGTTTCCACACGTACAGACTACAGCATATACGAAAAAATAAAATCCGAAAACAAGTGCGTACTCAGAATTTCATCTGCAAAGTCCTTTGACGATTTCAAAAACGTTTATACAAACATATGCAGAATTATGAGCGGCAATATAAAAGGCAGAAAAACAGGCGAGGAAAAATATTCCGATATTATGAACTCCATAGGACGCTTTGAAAGTGATGTTGTCATACGAGGCTGTTATCTTTACGGTCTTGACGGAAAAAGTGCCTTAACCTCTGATATGTACGGAAATGAAGTTCTTTCTCTTACAGGTGTGAAAAACATAGCCGCCGAAGATGACCTCGGCGGAAATATGAACCTTTCAAGAATAGTAAATGCCGACAAACAGGAGGGCTTTCCTTTTTACATTCTTTGTGCTGAGGGAATGCGTTCCGAAATCTTAAACAACGAACAGCTCAAAGGAACAAGTGCAGTAAGAAAAAACCGTGTTATAGAAATTCCTTATGAGTATTTCACAAGACAGGGAAAAACTGCGGTCAGAGGCTTACAATATATCGTTTCTGCAATAAAGAGCCAGAGCTCGGCAAGCGGAAAAAATATCGCAAAGGATTATGACATAGAAATAACCGATGATATGTACTTTACCGTTGACAGCGAGGGCGACAGCGTTATGGCAATACAGAAAAGACTTGATGACCTCGGCTATCTTCCCATAAAGCCCACAGGATATTTCGGAGAATCCACTGCGGAAGCCGTAAAGAACTTTCAGATAAACAACGAGCTTGACAGGCGTGACGGTATAGCCGATACCGAAACACTGAAAAGACTGTTTTCAACATCAGCTTTTTCAAGTACCACACAGGCGAGAAAATCCGAAGCCCCGACACAACAGTCTACAGAACCGCCTACATTTTCTACAACCATAGTATAAATTCATATAAAAATCTTTAATTCCAGAAAAGGAGATGTATTTATGAGATCCGCAATAGGCACAAGAGAAAACGTCAGGGTTCTGGAGGATTTCACAAGCGGAGGAATAAGAATTGAAATTCTTGAATACCAGAAGCTTATGGGACTTTCAGACGTATCAATGGCTACTCAGACATATTTTATGGAAAAGCAGAACATAAGGGTAAGACAGATTGCCATATACCTCAACAATGACCGTGTAACCATAGAAAAAGGTGCAATGAGCTATTTTCAGGGAAATCTTGAAATGGTCAGCGGTGTAACGGCAGGAAATGCACTCGGCCGTCTTGTAAGAGGTGCTGTAACAGGTGAGCATATGGCTCAGCCCATATACACAGGAACAGGTATGCTTGTACTTGAACCGTCATTCAAGCATTTTCTCGTAATGGAGCTTGATAAGGGTGAGTCCATTATAGTAGATGACGGTATGTTCTACTGTGCACAGGGAACTGTCAGTATGAGAGCCGTATCTCAGAGAAGCATTTCGGCAGCATTCGGAGGCGGCGAAGGCTTCTTCCAGCAGGAACTTACAGGTCCCGGACTTGTCGTTCTTGAATCCGAAGTTCCTATGTCCGAAATTGATATTATCGACCTCAACAACGATACATTGAAAGTTGACGGAAACTTTGCTGTACTCCGCTCCAGCACACTTCAGTTCACCGTTGAAAGAAGTGCCAAAACACTTATGGGTTCTGCTGTCAGCGGAGAGGGTCTTGTAAACGTGTACAGAGGTACGGGACAGATATGGCTTGCTCCTACAATAAAAGTCTACAAAACTCTGGAAATGGCAAGATATACAGGCGTTACCGGCACAAACAGTATGAATATGAATACCAGCCGTTCTTAAATAACCCATACAAGCATATTTTATCATAGGTTATAATTTCAATAAAAATAATTATAAAAATTTTCGGTTTTATATTGACATTTAAATGTAAAGGTGATAAAATATGCTTGTTGTCACGGAGAGGTGTCCGAGTGGTTTAAGGAGCTAGTCTTGAAAACTAGTGATTCCGCAAGGAACCAAGGGTTCGAATCCCTTCCTCTCCGCCAACTTGGTTTGCGGAAGTACTCAAGTGGTGAAGAGGCTCCCCTGCTAAGGGAGTAGGTCGGGTGACCGGCGCAAGGGTTCAAATCCCTTCTTCCGCGCCACTTATTCGGTGGTTTTTTCAGAAGTCCGTTTTCGGGCTTTTTTTATTTTGTAAAAAATTCCGAGGTATATTAACTATGTCATCGTCAAAGGAATATAAACAATTTATACTGGAACAGCTAAGCTTAACAGATAATATAACCTGCAAGCCTATGATGGGAGAATTTCTGCTTTACTGCAACAACATACTTTTCGGCGGCATATACGATAACCGACTTCTTATAAAAATTGTCGGCGGCAATAAAAAATACAATATGCCTGAACAGATACCTTACAGCGGTGCTAAACCTATGTATTTTGTCGGTGATGTTGACAACAAGGAGCTTCTGACGGAAATTGTCCTTGCAACCTGCCAAGACCTGCAAAAAAGCAAAAAAAATAAAACAAACAGGAAAAATAAGCGATAACTTCACTTATTTTTCCTGTTTTACTTTTATACAAAGACCATAAAATTCAGGTCAAGCCTTTGGTGGGATTTTTAAGGGCAACGCCCTTAAACAACCAATCAGCTTCTTTTTTCAAAATCTTCGTTGATTTCCTGACACCATGTATCTTCTATAGCCTTGCTCTTGCGTACACTGCCAACTACAGATGAAACAGCATTGTACAGAACACCTGTACCTCTGGCATCTGCCTTGTAATTAACCGCACGGTTCTTGTCTATGCCGAAATGCTTTGCAGTTTCTACAGCATCTATATTCGCACCTATGAACAGGAACTCCCAGTTATGCTTCTTTTTCTGATGCTCAATCATCTTCTTTACATCTTTACTGCTGTATTCCTTACTTGCATTTTCCATACCGTCCGTAGTAATTACAAATATAGTATGCTCGGGAACTTCATCTTCGGAAAGCTCCTTGTGCTGTACCTTGATACGTCCTATGGTCATACCTATAGCATCAATCAAAGCAGTTGTGCCTCTTACCGTATAGTCCTTATCCGTCATAGGCTGAATTTCATCAAGTGCGACCCTGTCGTGAAGCACATTGACTTCGTGGTCAAAAAGCACAGTAGTTACATATGCTTTTCCCTCCTGCTTCTTCTGCTTTTCAATCATTGCGTTGAAGCCGCCTATAGTATCACTTTCCAGACCTCCCATAGAACCGCTTCTGTCCAGTATAAAAACCATTTCCGTTATACCGTTTTTCATTTTTTGACCTCCTTATATTTATAAATTAAACAGGATTAGTATTTATATCGTCATGATTTTCCTTGCTTTCCCCTTCCACAGAGTTGGCATCGTACAAATCCCTTTTTATCTGACTTGAGCTGATTTCAGGAGTACGTGGCAGATATACTACCTCCACCCCTTCATCTTTTAAAAAGTCAAATTTTCCTTTCCAGTCATCACCCATAACAAAAGTATCTATATGATATTCATGCATATCGCTTAATTTCTGATTCCATGACTCTTCAGGAATTACAAGATCAACATACCTTATTGCTTCTACCAATGCTTTTCTTTGTTCGTATGTAAAATAGCACTTTTTGTGCTTTTCATTCCAGTTAAATTCATCAGTAGAAATAACGACAATAAGATAGTCGCCTAAAGCCTTTGCTCTGCGAAGTAAATTAATATGTCCGTAATGAAGCAAATCAAATGTACCATATGTAATAACACGTTTCATTTTTAGCCCCTCCTGTATTGTTTATATGATTTATCCAAATCAATTACTTCAGTATAATGATGCGTAACTCTTTTTTCCTCAGGAGGTAACTGCATATAATCGCCATATACCTGCTGAAGCCACTTTTTATACTCTTTTGGAGCAGAAACCTCCAAGCCCTCAAAAGAGAGAGTAACTCCTTCTCCGTACCAATCAGCAGGAACAATTTCCTTATCACCCCACGCACCGCTGAAATTTGCAAGCAAACTTCCGGACTTTGAAGATTTGTACAGTTCATCACGCTTTACTACAGCATCATAAGGTGAACCTGACACTGACAGCGATATTATTTTACGAATTATCTTTTTTCCCTTTGAGTAATCAATAGCATCTACATTAAAAAGCTGAGCAATTTTACAGGTATAACGTAACTGTTTAAGCTTGAATGAAAAACTATTTTTCTCAGGATAATAATCCAACGGAAAAATATCAATATATATACCATGGTTAATATCAAGGTTACTCAGTGTACTTTCAATAAATGTGGTATTGCTGTTTCTAAGCTTTGCAAAATTGGCAGGATAATGGGGGTCGGTTATATGTGTCTGGATAAACTGTTCCTCTGAAATCAGCTTTGGTGCTTTTTCTATCCAGATTTCATAATCCTTACGTGGCATCGCAACGTCAATGTCGTCGTCCCAGGGAATGAACCCTTTATGACGGACTGCACCAAGTAATGTTCCTCCCATAACATAATATTTTAATCCAAGCGTTTCGCAAGTACTGATAAAAGTTTTCAGCAATTCCAGTTCAAACTCTTTCAGTCGTTTTAAAGATTCTGAATCCAAAACTACATCTTTCATAAACACACCTCATACATAATTAAGTTTAATGGTCTGCAGCCATATATTTTTTTATAATACTCTATATAATAACCAGTAACAGGATAACCACATATTGCCACATTAAAATATTTCTTATTTTTT
Source organism: uncultured Eubacteriales bacterium (assembly GCA_900316025.1). Taxonomy (GTDB): domain Bacteria; phylum Bacillota; class Clostridia; order Oscillospirales; family Acutalibacteraceae; genus CAG-964. The sequence continues at coordinate 7,383 of ONBJ01000039.1, read as the reverse complement.
TAAAGAAAAAAGCTTTGCATCGTAATATAGTGCAACCGATTTGTTCGTCCAGTATTGAGGATCTCCATCAAACTCAAAATTTCCAAAAAATCTAGGTGTATCAGAAATATCCTCTATGTAGTAATCTTCCTGCTTTTTAATTTTTTCCACAATATTTTTATACTCTATGTCATATTGCTGAACCTTACCTTCTATTAGTGCTTTGGCTGTTTCAACTGACGGCAGACTATGTGAATCATAATATCCCCAAATACCTATACCCATCAGAAAAACTAAAACTCCGCTTATACATACTTTTACATACTTCGAAATTTCTTTACCGAATGTTACACTAAACTTCAATCTATGGTTAAGCCAACCGCACATATAAAAAATATTCAGCAAAAACAGCAAATAATATGAATATTTATATATATTAACCTGTCTTCCAGAACCAACAGTCCCCATAGCATAAAGTGGAGGTGTAAGCTGGGTAGCAAAACATAAGAACGATACTATAAGTACAATTAAAGGAAATTTGAATTCAAATGTAACGTTTTTACTTATTTTGAATAGAATAGGAGTAATTACAATGAATAATATAACATGGGCAAATGTTGTCCATTCAGAGATAAATACTGCCGACCTTAATACAGAAGAAATCACAGCTTTTACAGGAGACATTTGTAAAGACTGGAAATACTCTCCTCTCACCAAGTTTCCCGGGGCAGCCATACTGACAATAAATCCTGCCAACAAAACTATGAAAATCATCACATAAATATACCATTGCTCTTTTTTTTCCTTAATTACGAAAAAGATAAATATCATCATAAGGCAGACACTACATAATGCAGTTGAATAATTTCCGCCTCCTATAAAAAAAGCTAAAAATAAAGCAGGAATAAACAGCAGCATTCTTTGTTTTGTTCTTGCAGAAATATACATTCTAAAAAGAACAGAAAACATAAGCAGTGCAAAACAATAAAATAAAGTATAATAACTGCTGCCGTTAAACCAGTAGACTCCTTCACGTAAATCAAATATAAACTGAATATTAAAAATAAGAACCAAAGTTGATATAAATAAAGAATACGCTTTTTTGCTCTTACATATTTTCACTATAATTGTATCAAACAGAAAATAAGTAGAGAATGATAAGGCTCCTATCATAATAAATGCTGTAATAAAATATAAATTTTCTGAAAATGCCGCAGGCTGCAAGCTAAATATGAATATAGCTGAGAAAGTTCCCTGCCAATTAAAGTAGCTTTCAGATATTTTTCTAAAAGCAGCTCCCAAAATATCGATAATATTTCCTCCGCTTAGAAAAGCCTTATGCACATAGATAGAGTAGGAAAAATCATCAGCAGTTGGATGTGAATAAAACGCTGCATACAATATAGGAATTAAACTAATTACGTAGATAGCTATTAAAAAAACTGTAGCTGCATTAAATTTATCAATTGATTTAAATTTTTTTATCATTATAAAAACTCCTCCAATTAAAGTACGTAACTTAAAGTATGTAACAGCATACACTATTCTGCCTTGTTTACGGACACGTTTACAGTATACTCGTTGAAACACCAGCAACCACTGAGTGCCGATAAATCTATAGTAACAGGAAGCTCCTGCGAACCCTCAAAACCGTCTGCAAGAGAGCTTAAATCCACATTTGCTGATATATCCGAGGCTGTAATATTGCTTATTACATCTGTAGGGCCTGCTACCGATACGTTTATGGAGCTTGTGGAAACACTTGCCTTATATCCTGCCGCAACCTCACTGAGATTAAACTTTGAAACCGAAATCACCTTTGAAGAATAACTGCTGAATTTAAATGAAATTTTAGCCTGTTCTTCATTACTTATATTTATACACCCTGTAGGAAGTGATATATTTAAAGTTATCTGCGTTTTTGACGGGTCAAGCGTATTGAAATCTATAGGGTCAAGCTCTATTTCATTTATACTGCTTAATACACTTGAAGTTCCTGCAAACGTGATTGAAGACGGCTTAATTGAAACTATCTTGTCAATGTCAATTCCTGACGGTACGTTCAGAAACTGCACAGTCACGGGAACTTCCTTTTTAGGAAATATGCGTATTGTTGTATCTACCTTCTGAGGTGTAATACTTATCAGGTCATTTTCTATAAATTCACCGTCAGAGTCAATCGGCTGAACCTCCAGAGCCTTCGTAATATTTTCGTGATATTCACCCGATATTCTGTCATAGACCTGAAGCTTGGATATTTTCTTGACCTCCTGCTCAGGGCCTGTCACAACAGCAGTATCCGAGGATATTACAGGCTTTGCAAGATAATATCCGCTGTCCGAATTACTGTCGGATACAGGGAGGGTCACTCCCGACGTATTTATATTTTTTTCTATAGTAAATGTCTGTGACCTTTCCTTGTCAACCATAACATTTATTACTGACGGAGAAACAGATACAATTTCATAATCAGACTTTACACCTGTTTTTTTCGTCGTAAGACTTAGTGCATAAAGGTTGGCAATATTTATGCTTCCCGTGTTCTGAGCAATAACCTGTATATCGTCCTTAGACAAAGAGCCTATTGTCATTCTGTTACCCTTTATCTGTACAGTAACCCTTGTATCTCCTCCTCTGTACACTCTCAGACCGTCCTTCTTTGCCTGTTCGGAAAGCTCTACAGTTACAGGAATATCTGTCATAGTCAGAGTACTTTCCTCTCCTGATGAAGATGCAAACACTACCCAGAAAAAGCAGGCAAGAACAAAAGAAACAAGCAGCATAAATTTTGAATTGTTAAACAGGGATTTAGTATTCGGAATTTTCTTTTTTTCCTTTTCCATTTATATTTTTCCTGTCCTTTCTGATTGATGAAAAAATAGGAATATAGTCCTTGAAATCATTTTTTGAATTTTCGGGAAGCATAAGCTTCTGAAGATATTCACGCAGTTGCTCGCTGTCCCTCATTTTTTTAAGCCGACCCTTATGTACAAGCGATATTGCCCCCGTTTCTTCGGAAACAACAACCACAACCGCATCGGAATCCTCGCTCATACCTATTGCGGCACGGTGTCTTGTTCCGAGATTTACATCAACGTCCTTATTTTTTTTCGTAAGAGGAAGTATACAGCCTGCCGCATATACCCTTCCGTTACGTATTATAACCGCACCGTCATGAAGAGGAGCTTTGTTGAAAAACATATTTCCAAGCAGCGACACGGACGAAGCTGCATCTATTATCGTTCCGGTATCTATAATATCTCCCAGCTTTGTCTGCTGTTCAAAAACTATCAACGCACCAATCTTTTTGCTGCTGAAGCTGTTTGATATTGCAACAACATCATTTATGCACTTTCTTATTGCCATATTAAGCTCGCCCTCGTCATCGGTATTTGAAAATCCGAAGGTATTTGAAATTTTATTTCTTCCAAGCTTTTCAAGACCGTTGCGTATCTCAGGCTGAAAAATAATAAGTATAATCAGCACTCCGAACTCAACGAACATTTTCAGCAGTGCCGAAAGCATTGTCAGATGGAACAGCGTTGCAAGTAAATAAATAAATATAAGTAATGCCGCACCTTTTAATAACTGCTCAGCCTTAGTATCTCTTATAAACTTTATAAGCGTATATATAATGAAGGTCACGCACAAAATATCTACAACATCTTTTATCTCAAAAGTTTTTACGACAGATACAAAGGACTGAAACCACGAAAAAAACATATCCATAAAATTTTCATTCCAATCCGTGATATTAACGAAGCAAACAGGTAAGTAAAAAATCACCTTTATCAGACAATAAACCTAATAACTATTATACAGAATAATTGTATCACAAAAATAAAAAAAGTACACTACTTTATATTAATTTTTTTTACGGAACAAAAATAAAACATAGGACTTTTTCATAATTCATAATAAAAAAGCAGAGAACATCTGCTCCCTGCTTTTTATAATTTTCAGATTTCATTTTTCTGAAGAATTTACGTGAAAGATTTTTCTAATTATCTATAAATGAGCAAATTTAAAAAATTGCACAAACGCTTGTCATTGAATCTTTTTTAAGACCCTTCACTTCGTTCAGGGTGACAGGCAGTGTATATTTATTGTGCATAATCACGAAAAATGATATATTTGCTCAATCATAGTAATTATAATAATTAATATTTAATAATATAATTATTTTTAATTGACATTTACAATAATTTTGCTATAATATATATAGATGTAATTGAATGGAGGGGATTAAATAAATGACTAAAGTTGTTCGGGTATATTTAATAATCGAACAAAAAGATAAGAACGGAGATATTGTTGAATATACAAAAATAAACAAATTGCTTTGGGATTTGCAGAAACAAACTCGTATAATTAAGAATAAAGCAATACAATATTACTGGGAATACAAGAATTTTTCAAGAGATTATTGCGAAAAGAATGGAAATTATCCTTCTGTAGAAGAAATCTTAACTTACAAAACCGTAGATGGTTACATCAATAACAGATTAAAAATCGATAATGATCTGTGTGCAATAAATCGTTCATCTACAATCAAACATGCTATTGCAGAATACAAAAATGCGGAGTCTGATATTAAGGACGGAACTCGATCTATTATCAATTATAAGTCTGATCAACCGTTGGATTTACATAACACTTCCATTCACATAGAACGTGTAAAAGAAGAGTATTATTTGTTTGCTAATATGGTGAGTCGTGAATATGCAAAAGCAAATAATTTCGCAAATGCTAGAATTTGTTTTAAATTAATGTTAAAAAACAACAAATCCGCACAAACAATTATTGACAGATGTTTAAACGGAGATTATAAAATATCCGAAAGTAAAATAATTTATGACAGAAAAAAGAAACAATGGTGTATCAATCTGGCATACTCTTTTTCTCCAAGCAACGTCCAACAGTTGGATTATAATAAAATACTCGGTGTGGATCTTGGCATTACATATCCTTTATGTGCATCTGTATACGGAGAGTACGATCGTTTAGCTATTCACAAAGGTGAAATAGAAAATTTCCGAAATAAAGTAGAAGCAAGAAGATATTCTATGTTAAGGCAAGGAAAAAACTGTGGAGACGGTCGTATCGGACACGGAATAAAATGCCGTAATAAACCAGCATATAATATAGGAGATAAGATTGCACGGTTTCGGGATACGACAAATCACAAATACAGCAGAGCTTTAATTGAATATGCTATAAAAAATAATTGCGGTACTATTCAAATGGAAAATTTGGCAGGCATTACTGATAAGGCAGAGCGTTTTTTAAAAAACTGGACTTATTACGATCTTCAGACAAAAATACAATATAAAGCAAAAGAATGCGGAATAAAAATCCAAATAATAAATCCACAGTACACTAGTCAGCGGTGTAGCAGATGTGGCTATATTCATTCTGACAATAGAAAAACTCAGGAAAATTTTCTGTGTTTGAAATGTGGATTTGCAGCTAACGCTGATTATAATGCAAGTCAAAATATCAGTATAAAAGATATAGATAAGATAATAAAAAAGAATTGGAAAATATGCGAACCTGACATTTATCGTATTACCTAGCATAGTTCGCATTATTTTAACGGGCGACTCGACGTCCGAAAATCGAGAAAGTATGCGTAAAGCTGGTATTTTATCAGTAGCAGATACACTCGATAAGGTTAATTGCACATATATTAATCCGTGTGCACACAATTTTATGGTCGTTTTTGCCGAATATATTCGCGTGCGATTGCGTTGTGCGAGTCAAGCTCCCTGCGTTGTTTTACCCTGCGGCGGCGGAATATATTCGCGTGCGATTGCGTTGTGCGAGTACAACAATACCGAACTTTTTAAAGAGCGGCTGGAATATATTCGCGTGCGATTGCGTTGTGCGAGTTTTGCTCTCTTTCTTAAAATATTTTCAACAATGAATATATTCGCATGCGATTGCGTTGTGCGAGTATATCATTATGAGAAATAAACTGGAAATAAGGCAGAATACTTTTTCGGTATTCTGCCTTATTTTTTAGCTTATAAACAGTTAGTGAAAATCAAATAGTTACTGTCAAAATTTGCTTTGCAAATTTTGTTTGGATTTTGATGAGTTTAAGGGCTTCGCCCTTAAAAATCCCACAAAGGGCTTTGCCCCTTGACCCCACCACTTTTGAAAAAGTGGACAAAACTTTTAATTGTCATAGCTATACAATGAAAAAATTCCTTATGCGTGCCATCTCTGGAAATAAATTCCCTTTTTCTCTATAAGTTCATCATGCGTACCCTGTTCGGCAATTTTTCCCTTATCCATTACATATATGTAGTCGCAGTTTCTGATAGTGTTCAGTCTGTGAGCTATAATAATGCAGGTCATATTTTCGGACAAACCCTCAATTGTTTTCTTGATACTTTCTTCCGTAATCGTATCAAGATTGCTTGTTGCTTCGTCCATAATGAGAATATCGGGTTTTCTCAGCAAGGCTCTTGCTATGGCAAGACGCTGCTTCTGACCGCCTGAAAGGTCGTTTCCGTTTTCGTCAATTACCGTTTCATATCTGAACGGCAGGTTCTGAATAAATTCATCGGCATAACACAGACGGCATATTCTTTCAACCTCTTCGTTTGAAATATCCTCGTTGCCCATTTTCAGGTTATTATAAATAGTATCAGAAAACAGGAATGTATTCTGCGAAATGTAAGCAATATGCTTTCTTACAGCCTGAGGGTCGCATTCTGCCAAATCAACACCGTTAATGGTTATTTTTCCCTTTTCGGGATAATAGAATGCCATAAGCAGCTTTGTAAGAGTAGTTTTTCCGCAGCCGCTTTCTCCTACAACAGCAATATTCTGTCCTTGTCTTATTGTAAGGTCAATATCCTTGAGCAGCAGCTCTCTGTTGCCGTATCTGAAATCGATATGGTCAAAATGAATATCTCCCCTGAGATTGCCTACAGACTGTTTGTTTTCAGAGCTTTCAATCTCAGCGTCAAGAACATCGTTAAGACGTTCAGCGGCAACACCTGCTGTCTGCAAAGCAGGCTGTAAATTAATCAGGTTCTTTACAGGGTCGGTAAAATATTCAAGCAAATAGTAGAACGAAATAAGCTCACCGATTGTAATTACATTTCCCAGACAAAGGTAAGCACCCGACCACAATAAACCAACTACTCCGACAGATGCTATCGTTGTAACAAGTACTTCCTGAATATTGTAGATAACAGAACCTTTTACAATACGGTTTACCAGCTTTGTAAAAAGCTTTTCCGTATTCTTTTTTGCACTTTCTTCATACTGATAAGCCTTTATTGTTTCGATACCGTCAATGGACTCTTTAAGATAGGAGTCCACCTGTGCATCGTTCTCCATAATCTCATGATTTATTGCCCTTATGGGATTTTTGAATATAAAAATAAC
>ONBJ01000029.1 GCA_900316025.1 uncultured Eubacteriales bacterium | reverse complement strand
CTCTTTATTTCAAAGATACCATAATATGAAGTCATAGTCAACAATAATTCAGCCTACGGCTGAAAGGCAATTCATCTCACCGCCTCTAGAGGCGGGAGATGAATTGCCCGTTAGGTTAAAAATTTTCAAATAAGTCCCTTTTCAAGCATAGTCTGTGCCGCAAGCAGAACACCTACCCTTGCACTGTGAAATGTAAGTCCGCCCTGCATCCATACGGAATACGGCTCTCTGAGCGGTGCATCTGCCGAAAGCTCTATTGTAGAACCTAATGTAAATGCTCCTGCCGCCATTATGACGTTACTCTCATAACCAGGCATAGGCGATGGCTGTGGCTTTACAAAGCTGTCTACTGCTCCTCCCTTCTGAATACCCTCACAAAATGCAATAAGTGCCTCGGTGGAATTAAGATTCAGAAGCTGTATTATATCTCCACGTTTTTCGTTGTATTTCGGAGTTGTATCAAAACCCAGAATTTCAAACAATGCCGAAGCAAATACCGCCGTTTTCAGTGCCTCCCCCGTTGCGTGTGGTGCATTGAATGCTCCGAGAAAAAGTTCTCTGTTTATACCTAAGGTTGCTCCCTGTTCTCTGCCTATTCCCGGAGTTGTAAGCCTGTATGAACACTGCTCAACCAAATCAGCTCTTCCTGCTATGTATCCGCCTGTGGGTGCTATTCCGCCGCCGGGGTTCTTTATCAGCGAGCCTGCCATTATATCCACTCCGTTTGACAACGGCTGTTCCTTTTCCGTAAATTCTCCGTAGCAGTTGTCAAGCATTATAATCGTATCGGGAGCTTTTTTTCTCGCTATAGCCGCTATTTTTGCTATTTCGTCAATACACAGTGACGGTCTTAACTCATAACCTCTTGAACGCTGTATATAAACCATTTTCAAATCAGGGGTTATTGCTTTTTCTATCTGTTCATAATCAGGTTTTCCGTCCTTATCAAGACTGACCTCGTCATATATTATTCCGAAATCCCTGAGCGAACCCGAATAGTTTCCCGATAACCCTATTACGCTTTGTAACGTATCATACGGCGTTCCTGTTACCGAAAGCATTCTGTCACCAGGTCTGAGCATTCCGAAAAGTGCCACCGTAAGTGCGTGAGTTCCGCATATGAAATTATGTCTTACAAGAGCGTCTTCCGCATCAAACACAGTCGCATATATTTTATCCAGTGCCTCCCTTCCCCTGTCATCGAAACCGTAACCCGTAGATGTTGAAAAATGACTTTCTCCTATGCCTGCTTTCTGAAAAGCATAAAGCATTTTCTGCGTGTTATAGTCCTGTATATCCTCTATTTCCTCAAAGGTCGGCTTTATAAGCTCCATAGCCTCATCGGCAGCCTTCAATATCCTTGCATCTATTTTATGGAAAGGTACATTCATAAATTTTTCTCCTTTGTAAAGTCGTTTTTTTACTGATTTTACTTGTATCATAATTTTGCAAGAGGATTTGCATTCACTGCTTTTTCAATCTGTTCATCTGCAATATGCGTGTATATCTGAGTTGTACCAAGGTTGGAGTGTCCCAGTATTGCCTGCAGGGTTCTTATATCAACTCCGCCCTTCTGATACATCAGGGTTGCCGCCGTATGCCTGAGCTTATGCGGTGAATATCCCTGATTTCCAAGCCCTATTTTTGTTAGATAATGATTTACCATATGATACACGCCCTTGCCTGTCATACGGCAGTTTTTTCTGCTTATAAAAAGTGCGTTTTTATCCTTTGTGCTGTCGGTTGCATTTCTTACTTCAAGATATTTCTTAAGTGCATTCACACAGGCAGGATTAAGCGGTATCATTCTTTCCTTGTTTCCCTTTCCACGTACCGTAAGAATATAGTCACTGTTGAAGTCAGAAAGATTTATACCGACCAGCTCCGAAAGTCTTAATCCGCAGTTAAGAAAGAAAATCAGTATGCAGTAATCCCTTTCTTTAAATTCACCGTCCACAGCCTCCAGCAGTCTTAGACTTTCCTCCAGTGTAAGATATTTCGGAAGCTTTTTTCCTTTTCGTGGAGTTTCAAGTTCTTCTGTCGGATTGTGATTTATTTTATGTACCTTGACTGTAAGATATTTGTAAAAATCCCTCAGAACCGAGGTCTTTCTTGCTCTTGTGGCAGCAGAATTTCCTCTTTCGTCCTTGCAGTAGTTAAGAAACAGTATAATCTCCGAAAATGACACAGAACCTGCCATTTCAACGTCAACACAGGAAATATCAATATCATCAATTTCAGTATCAGTGTCCGAAAGTCCCCTGTCCTTTATTATAAAGCGGAAGAATGTACGCAAATCCCTGTAGTACTCATCTACCGTAAGGTCAGACCTTCCCTGAATATTGCTCAAATAATTCAGAAACTCCCATATAACGGGAGGTGCTTCCTTGAAAACACTGTAGCTCACTTTCTATCCTTCCTCCACTCTGTAAAATAATAAGACGTTAAACCCGATAATGTGAATGCTTAACGTCTTAATGAGAAAATATATGAAATTATTTGTTTACAGTTTCCTTGAAGCTTCTGCCGGGCTTGAATGCAGGAACTTTAGCCTCGGGTATAACCATTTTCTCTTTTGTTCTGGGAGAAACTCCCTCTCTTTCCTTGCGTATACGCTGCTCAAATGTTCCGAAACCCACTATCTGAACCTTGTTTCCTGCTGCAACCTCTTCAACAACGGCATCAAATAAAGCTACTACAGCTTTTTCGGCATCTTTCTTTGTAAGACCGCTTCTTTCTGCTACTTCTGCAATAAGTTCTGTTCTGTTCATTTTTTAAATCCTCCAAAAAAATCAATAATTATTTTTTAGCCTGTTCCCACAGACCGTCAAGTGTTTCAAGCGAAGCTCCGTCCATTACAATATTGTTTTCACGGGCAATCTGCTCCATTTTTGAAAACCTCGAAATAAATTTTTCACACGCATTATATAATACATTTTCCGCATCGGCATTTATAAAACGTGCAATATTTACAGCTGAGAATAAAACGTCGCCAAGCTCCTCCTGCATATGAGAGCTGTCATTTTCGGATATAGCCTCTTCCAGCTCGGCTACTTCTTCTTTGAGCTTATCCAATGCACCGTCAACACTTTCCCAGTCAAAGCCGACCTTTGCCGCTTTCTGCTGGAGTTTCTGACTTCTCATAAGTGACGGCAGAGCCTTTGAAACGCTGTTGAGAACATCGGTCTGTGTTTTCTGAGCCTTTGTTTTCATCTTTACAGCATTCCAGTTATCCAGAGCTTCCTCCACATTTTCGGCACTTTTATCCGCAAATACGTGAGGATGCCGTATAATGAGCTTTCTGCACACATTATCGGTCACATCGTTTATATCAAAGGAATTGTTTTCGCTTTCTATTTCAGCGTGAAAGAAAACCTGAAGCATAACATCGCCAAGTTCCTCTTTAAGAAGTTCCTTATCCTCGTTGTCAATAGCTTCTATTACCTCATAGGTTTCCTCAATGAAGTTCTGACGTATAGAGTGATGATTTTGTGCCATATCCCACGGACAGCCGCCCGGAGCACGCAAAATTTTAAGAACCCTGATTAAATCACCGAAATCATATCTTTCTTTCATTTCAAATTCCATATAAATAAACTCACCTGACTCGTAATATTTTGCTGTATGGTATATTCTACCTTAAAAGCTTATATTTTGCAAGTATTTTTGCTATTTTATTTCCTCCGGGCATTTCGTTCAAATCCTCCGCAGTAATACCTCTTACAAGTATAAGCACTGCAAGATAAACAAGAACCGCAACTATAAGTGAAGGCAGTACAATAAACCTGTTAGCCCACAAAGGCAGCGTGGCAGGCTTCAAAATCATTCTTACAAGCCTGTTTACAAGACTTGCCACAACTCCGCAGCATATGGCGGCGAAAAGCGGTTTGACCAGTATCTTCCTGAAATCTGGAATAACACCCGTATCCTTTGCAATTATATATATTCCCACAACCGAAACAAAGAGATATGCAACAAGTGAACCTACAGCCGCACCCTGTATATTTATCTGAGGAATACCTACAAGAATATAATTTATCGCAATTTTTATAATCATTCCCACACTGTAAAGCTTGAGCGGCATATCAACTCTTCCTATAGCCTGAAGCATACTGCATATGGGCGTACTTGTGGCTATGAATATGCTTGAAATTCCCATAATCTGCAATACCGACCTTGCTATGCTTACCTCAATCCTCACTCCGTAAAGCATTGTGAGCAGAGGCTTTGCAAGCAGCGAAAGACCTATTCCCGCAGGCAGAGTAACAAGCAGAGTAACTTTAAGTATAGTATTTATGTTGCTTTTTATAAGTGCTTTATCCTTGATTGTCCACGCAGAAGTTAGTGCAGGCATAGCACTCTGACCGAATACCTGTGTAACAGATGTAACCAGCATAAGGAACGTGAGCGAATATCCGTAGCAGCCGAAAAGAAAAACCTGAATTGTATATTCTCCGGCATCAGTCATTGTAAAAATTTCCTCCGGCGGAAGAAAAGGATACATAGCCTGCAAGACCTGTCCGTTACCGCTCTGCATAATACTGACTATACGGTTGTTTACAAGAATTGAGTCTATAGTACTTGCTATGCTCATAACGAAAGCTCCCAGACCTATCGGAATTGCCGTGAGCGTAAGCTTTTTGAAAAGTGTCCTGCTGCTTTCGGGTGAGGGTGAATTTCTGAGCTGCCGTCTTGTTATACCGCCTCTGGAAGTATTGTACTTTATCATAAGATAGACAAAGCCGCAGAACGAACCGAATGCTACTCCGACAAATGCGGCTGCAACCGTCCACGATGAAATAAATGCCTTAACCTCTGTTGCTCCGAAATGTGACAGGTCAATGCCCATAAAGCTTTTATGCTTCATATATTCGTCTTTTACCCATGCGTTCACTATATACGAAAGCGAAAGACCTACCAGAAGCTTTCCCGATACCTCTATGATTTCCGATACCGCCGTAGGAACCATATAACGCATACCCTCAAAATATCCTCTGTAAATCGACATAAGACAGCCGAAAAGAACTATCGGCGACAAGGCTATTATAGGAAGCTGTACATCGGAATTTCCTATCATTTTTGCGTAAAGACCGCTTACCGCAATCATAAGAACAAAGCACACAATGCCTGCTGTCAGAAAAAACGGTATGGATATTTTATGCAGTCTTTTTACATCTTTGTATCTTTGTCTTGAAACATACTCGGCAACCATTCTCGAAAGAGCAATGGGAAAGCCTGCCGAAGCAACCGTAAATATAACGTTGTAAAGCTCGTAGGCACTGTTGAACATACCGTTTCCTACACCGTCAACTATATTTGCGAACAGAACCTTGAAAAGCATTCCTATGATTTTTACTATAACTATACTTACGGTAAGTATCATAGCTCCCTGCAAAAAGGACTGCTGTTCAATTTCCTTTGCTCCCGATTTTTTTCTGCGTGAAGATGAAGCTTTCCGTTCTCTGTTTTCCGAATCCGACTTTACGTGAACAGTCATACTGTTTATATCAACGTATTCTCCGTCCGAGTGTATATCATCTGAGTATACACTGTTTTTATGACTTGAATTTTCTGACACAACTCCGCCGCCCTTTACATAAATTTTGGCGGGAGAACATATCCCGCCAATTTTTTATAATCTAAGTCAAAATATTTTCAGCCGTTTAACAAGGCTTATTCAGCGTCCTCAGTCTTTGCTTCCTCAGCGGGAGCATCATCAGCAGCTTCACTGTTTGTAAAACTACAGCAGCCGCCTTCGCAGCATGACTTTTCTTCGGTTGCTTCTTCAGTTGCTACTTCGGTCTTTTCTTCAGCTTTTTCTTCAGCTTCCTCAACAACCGCAACCGTTACGTCCTCCTCGGTTACGTCCTCTTCCTTTACGTTTTCGGCAACGGTTTCCTTTTTGAGTTCCTTTCCGCACTTATTGCAGTATGCGGCAGACTTATCGTTCTCAGCCTTGCAGAACTCACAGGTTATCTTGTTTTTTGCGGCAGTAATCATTTCCTTTGTAATCTGGAGATTTTCCTCAAGCTCATCTATTTCGGCAACGAACTTGCTTACAGCGTCCTTGTCCATAACGCCGCTCTTTGAGCCTGCGTAGATATAATCTCCGAGCTTCTGCTTTTTCTTTGCTATCTCGCCTTTTATGCCGCTTTCTGCATATCTGAGCTTTGAATACTCCTTAATCTGATTAGCCTTGATACCCACTGTACTGGCTGCTGACTTTGCATTTAAAACAATATCATCAATAAAACTCTTATCAAAAATATTCATATCAATCTCTCCTTTGGATTAATTAAAAATTTTAGATTATTATATCACCTTAAAATAAAATAATCAATTACTATTTTATTAATTTTGCGTGATTATCAGAAGTAAATCCTCTGAACTGACGTATGGAATTTTTGCGGCTGAGCATTTCATCGAAGCCGCTTATATACTCATACGGATACTTATAATTAAAAATACGCTGTATGGAGTTGTCCCTGTTATCTTTAAGCTTTGTTACAGCACCTGCACCGCAGGCTATAATAGAATGTGTTTCGTCCATTATAAACACGTTGTAAAGACCGTCAAAGCCTTTTTTTGCATAGCCTGTATTTTCCAGATTTCCCACCATTCTGCTCTGTCTGTAGAGATAGTAGGGACGGTAACCCTTTTCGTGCATAACCTCTCTGCAAAAGGAGTGCATTTTTGAAGCCGTTTCGGCAGCCTCCCTGAAAATCTGCATACCCTGAGATGTAAGCCCTGACGAACGCTTCATTGAAAGCGTATGAACCGTTATGCTTTCGGGATTGAGGTCGGTTATAATTCCGAGCGTATTCTGAAAGCTTTCAAAGCTTTCATCGGGCAGACCTGCTATAAGGTCGGTATTTATATGCCCGAAGCCTGTCTTTCTTGCAAGTCTGAAAGCGTCGATTGTCTGCTGAGATGTATGCCGTCTGCCTATACTTTCCAGTATTCTGTCATTCATAGTCTGAGGATTTATGCTTATTCTGTCCGCACCGCCCTCAAGAATTGCAATAAGCTTTTCCTCGGTTATGGTATCGGGTCTGCCAGCCTCAACGGTGAACTCCCTGCAATCCTTCATCGGGAAATGCCTGTTTATGGCTGACATAAGATTTTTAAGCTGTTCCGCACTGAGCGTTGTCGGAGTACCGCCACCTATATATACGGTTTCAAGCTTCATATTCAATTCCGACATTATCCGTGAGGTATATTCAAGCTCCCTGCACAAAAGCTCCGTATAGGGTTCTGTAAGAGCCTTGCTTTTTTCGGTAGACTGCGACACAAACGAACAATAGCTGCATCTTGTGGGACAAAACGGTATCGAAACATAAAGACTGTACGAATTATCCGAAGATGTGTTTATTATGGCTCTTTCATTTGCTTCGGTTTCTTCGGCAAGCAGTATTTTTTCCTCCGTAACCAGAAGCTTATCCCTGAAATAACCTTTGGTATATTCTGTTCCGTATTCGTCCGACATACGTCTGAAAAGCTTTATGGGACGTACACCTGTGAGAATACCCCAAGGCGGAGTTATTCCCGTATACTCCCTGAGCAGTTCGTAAAGGCATACCGCCATTACACGCTCCTGCTCTGAGATGTACTCCTCACTGTCTGCAATAAAATCAACATTTCTGCAAAGCTCTTTATCATACTGCGGAAAGCATACTCTTACAGAGATATTTTTTCCTGTATCGGCACTGCATATTCGTGTTACTATGTATGTACCATCCGTATCTGACGGTACGCTTATATTTTCCTTTACCATTTCGAGCTTTTCATTCGGAAAAAAAACTCTTGTCAGATTTTCAAGCTCATAGTGAAATGTATGGTCAATAATATATATTCTCATAGGTCACCTTATATTACCTGTTTAAGATAAGGATTGAATTTTTTTTCATAGGAAAGCATTGTAGCTTCGCCGTGACCCGGATAAATATAGTACTCCCCTTCAAGGCTTGCTATTCTTTTAAGTGACTTTACAATTTCCCTGTAGCTGCCTGTGGGCAAATCCGTTCTTCCTATGGAAAGGCGGAAAATAGTATCTCCTGTGAAAATCTGGTTATCAACAATATAGCAGCCGCTTCCCGAACTGTGACCCGGTGTAAGAATAAATTTTATTTCGGAATTTCCCAGCTTAAGAGTATCGCCTTCTTCAAGCAGAATATCAGGCTCTACGGCTTCGGGCTTTCTGCCGAAAAACTTATGCGAAAGATTTCTTTCAGGCTTTGAAAGACAGTCGGAATCCTGTCGGCTTATTGCTATTTTTGCATTTGTTTCTTTTTTAAGGGTACTCACATAGCCTATATGGTCAAAATGACCGTGTGTAAGAAGCACATACTTTATCTTGTCGGGTGAGTTCTTTATAATTCCTCTTACTGACGGAGAAGTTGCACCGGGGTCAATAATGGCTTTTTCACCTGTGTGAGTATCTGTTATTATATAGCAGTTGGTGGCAAGCTCGCCTACCATAGTTATTTTTACATCAATCATTTCTGTGAAAGCTCCTTTGAATTTATTATAATTGTAACAGGGCCGTCATTAAGCAGTTCTACTTTCATATCAGCACCGAACTCGCCCTTTTCTGTTTTTTTGACTCCGCACTTTTCCAGCTCCACGCAGAAGCTTTCGTATAAGGGCTGAGCATATTCGGGTCTTGCCGCTTCTCCGAAATACGGTCGTCTGCCTTTTTTACAGTCACCGCAGAGTGTAAAATTTGAAATTACGAGTGCCTCTCCCCCTACGTCTAAAAGTGAGAGGTTCATCTTGTCGTTTATGTCACTGAATATTCTTAAATTTGCGATTTTGTTTGCAAGAATTTCTGCCTGATATTTGTCGTCACCTTCCTCAACACCGACAAAAATAAGCAGTCCGCCGTTTATTTTTCCTTTTGTTACTCCGTCTACGCTTACCCCTGCATATGAAACTCTTTGAATTACAGCTTTCACTGAATACCTCCTTATGAGCTGTTGTCCGTGGCTGAAATCTGAACTTTTATTCAGATTTCAGCCAAAGGTCAGTATATGTTTATATTCTTTCTACGGACTGTACACCGTATACGTTAAGTATTCTTGAAAAAATCACTTTCAGATGATCCATACTTCCTACAGTTATTGTAAAGCGAATGCTTGCTATACCGTTTTTGCTTTCCGATGAGCTGAACGAATTTATATAGATGTGCATAGAGCTTAAAGCATTGCTCAAATCTGCTATAAGACCTGTGCGGTCGGTGGCGGTGATTTCTATTGTAGTCTGATAGCTTTCAGATTTGAGAGCCTCACAGCTCCAGTGAGCCTTAACCCATCTTTCTGCATTTTCAGGATTGTCTATATTGCATATTACGTTCTTGCAGGAACGCTTATGCACTGATACTCCGCTTCCCCTTGTGATATAGCCGATAATTTCATCGCCCCTTATAGGATTACAGCATCTTGCAAGGTTTATGAGCATATCGTCAACACCTTCGACTATAACGCCGCTGCTCGATTTTGATGAGGGCTTTCTTATCTCTACGCTGAGAAGCTCATCGGCTTTTTCCTGAATTTTATACTTTTTGTTGTAAAGCTCCTTCATTCTGGGTATGAGCTTCCACATAAGTATACCGCCGTATCCTATTGAAGCATAGAAATCATCTACTGTAGTAAAGCTTTTTTTCATAAGTTCGGAAAGAAAGTCCTCTCTTTCTGCATCGGAAAGAATAATTCCGTTATGCTTGAAAACCTTATCGGTTTCAGCCTTTCCTCGCTCAATATTTTCCTCACGGCATTCCTTTTTGAACCACGATTTTATTTTGCTTCTTGCTTCGCTTGATTTTACCTTATTGAGCCAGTCACGCTTAGGACCTGCTGTTTCCTTTGAGGTGAGTATCTCTATAATCTCGCCTGTACGAACCTGATGGTCTATAGGCATTATTTTGTTGTCAACCTTTGCACCTATCATTCTGTTTCCTACTTCCGAATGTATGGCATAGGCAACATCTATGACCGTAGAACCCATAGGAAGATTGAGAACGTCACCTCTGGGTGTAAATATGAACACTTCCTCAGACGCAAGGTCTGTTTTTATGTTGCTTATTATATCGGTTTCGTCATCAGACTGATTTTCAAGCATTTTTCTTATCCACTGGGTTTTCTGATCCATATTATCCTTTTTGCTGATACCAAGCTTATACTTCCAGTGAGCCGCTATACCGTATTCAGCCGTATAGTGCATTTCCCATGTTCTTATCTGAATTTCAAACGGAATGCCCTCCTTGCCTATAACAGTAGTGTGAAGCGACTGGTACATATTCGGCTTGGGTGTGGATATATAGTCCTTGAACCTGTTCGGAAGCGGTGTGTATATATCGTGAACTATTCCGAGTACGTTATAGCAGTCCGAAAGACTTTCGACTATAACCCTGACGGCAAATATATCGTAAATCTGTTCAAGACTTTTGCCTTTCATAAATGTTTTGCGGTATATTCCGTTTATACTTTTTACCCTGCCCTCTATGTAAAGGGATTTTACAAATTTTTCAGCCTTTGCTGTTATTTCGGCTTTTATCTTCTCTATGAACTTTTCCCTGTCGTTTCTTGTAAGTGAAAGGGCATCTTCTATTTCCTTGTAGCCTACGGGGTCGAGGTATCTTAACGATAAATCCTCCATTTCCTCCTTGACGGTGCGTATTCCCAGACGGTGAGCTATTGGAGCATATACCTCCATATTTTCCAGAGCCTTGTCACGTCTTTTCTGTTCTTTCATACATTCTATTGTACGCATATTGTGCAGTCTGTCCGCAAGCTTTATTATGATAACCCTTATGTCATCTGACATTGCTATGAGCATTTTTCTGATGTTTTCAGCCTGCTGAACCTCTCTGCTGGAATACGGTATTTTTTTCAGCTTTGTAACGCCATCAACAAGGTGGGCGATTTCACTGCCGAATTTCTTTGTAATCTCATCAAGAGTTATGTCTGTATCCTCAACTACATCGTGAAGAAGTGCGGCTACTACTGACTCTGTATCCATTCCAAGCTGTACCAGAATGCAGGCAACCGATGTCGGGTGAAGAATATAAGGCACTCCCGATACTCTGCGTTGATCTCCGTGAGCCTCCTCAGCAAGCTGATAGGCGGCTTCGATAAGCTGAGTATCATAATCTCTTCCGCTCTCCTTAATCAATCTCTTCAATTCTGAATAATCCTGATAATGAACTGTTGTTTCCGGCATATAAAATCCCCCTTTAAAATAACTATCATATTTTTTCAGAACACAACGGTTCTAAGTATATATTTTCAGGTCTGAGAAATTTTCTCAGACACTCTGAACATAATTGTTAAGCTGACGCATAATTCCGGCACTTCCAAGCTCAGCCTTGCCCTTTGACGGAAGAACCGATATTGTCTGAAAACCGCTTTCCGACTTTTTTATTTCTATAATGGAAAGCTGCTCCATCGCTTTAATAATAACCTGAAGTCTGCCGTAATTTATTCTTTCTCTGTTTATACGACTGCACATAATATCAGTCGGAAATTTCCACAATCCCTGTTTTCTCAGAAATTTAAACACTACCGCAAAATCATCTCTTGACGGAAGAAGCTGCAAGGCTTCCTCATTCGTAAGACTTGCCGAATCCATAAGCTTTTCAAAAAGTCCGTTGTATTCCAGCATAACTGCATTATCACGACCTGACGGCTTTATATCCTTTATTATTATACTGACAGACTGTCTGTTGTTATAGTCGTTTATATCCGCCGTGACTGCCAAATCAACCGTATCATTTACAATATACGGAAACTGCTCCGCCGTTGTGAAGAACATCATTGTATTAATAATAACACTTTCACGCTGAAATTCAAGTCTTAAATGTTTTCCGCCGCCTACGGGAACTATGGATTTAAGGCACATATTGTAAAGTCCGAAAACAGGTGTGGGATTTCCTGCACCGAAAGGCTCAAGCATTGATACTGCCTGTACCGTTTCAAGTGTCAGAAACTTAGGGTTAAGCTTGAAATCAATATTGAGAGTAGGCATTATAACTCCCCTGCTTCTCGCAAAAGCGTTCAGCCTGATTGAAAATTCTTCTATATCGGAAGTTTTCATACTAAGTCCCGCCGCCATAGGGTGACCGCCGAAAACCGTCAGCAAATCACTGCATTCTGTTATAGCCTCTATAAGAGAAAAACCTTCAATACTTCTGCCGCTGCCTTTTGCATTTTCGCCGTCTGTAGTTATTATTATATTCGGCTTGCCGTAAATATCCTTTATCCTTGAGGACACTATGCCTATTACTCCCTGATGCCAGCCCTCTCCGCTTATTACCATTACGGGCTTGTATTTTATATGCGGATTTTTTTCAACGCAGCGTATAACCTCATCAAGAATTTGTTTTTCTATATCCTGTCTTGTCTTGTTGTCCTCCGACAGCTCATGAGCTATTGAACGTGCAAGCTCTTTATCCTTCGTAAGCAGCAGAGTTACAGACTTTTCCGAAAAAGAAAGCCGTCCGCACGCATTTATTCTCGGAACTAACGTAAACGATATTCTGCCTGCCGTAAGCTTGTTGCCTTTTATTCCTGACGTTTCGAGAAGTGCCGTTATTCCTGTATTGTGCAGCGACATAATTTTTTGCAGTCCGTTTTTAACAAGTATTCTGTTTTCGCCCGTAAGCGAAACTATATCGCCTATAGTACCTATTGCGGCTATGTCGGAATATCTTTCCAGAAGCTGTGCGGTATCGGAATTGTCGTCCTCCATAGCCATAATAAGCTTGAATACAACTCCTACTCCCGACAGAAATTTAAATTCCGACATACAGTCCTTTCTGTGCGGATTTACAACCGCAACGGCTTTCGGAAGCTCCTGCGGCGGTGTGTGATGGTCTGTAACAACGGTATCTATTCCAAGGCTTCGGGCGTACTCTATCTCGTTTACTGCAGAAATACCGTTATCTACCGTTATTATAAGATTTGCTCCGCTTTCGGCTATCTTATCAACTGCACCGTTGTTCATTCCGTAACCTTCGGCTTCTCTTGACGGTATGTAGTAATCCACTGCCGCCCCTCTGCCGCTGAGATAGTCATACAGCATAGCCGTTGAGGTTACTCCGTCTGCATCATAATCTCCGTAAATACATATTCTTTCATTTTTATCTATGGCTTTTTCTATACGCTCAACAGCCTTTTCCATATCGGTCATAAGAAAAGGGTCGTCAAGCTCTTCGTTCTCGTAAAGAAATTTTTCAGCATCTTCGGGTGCGGATATTCCTCTTATGCTCATAAGCATAGCCGTGACTGAGGGTATCCCTGTATCGGAAACTATATTTTTTACAAGCTCTTTATCAACTTTTTCAACTTTCCAGTTCTTCATAATAACGTACCTGCTTAGTATATTTTTTCAGCCCTGCCTGCGTCAGCACTATGAGATTGCAGCCCCCCGTAAACAAAGTTTACGGGGAAATTGCAAGGTATACCTTGCAATTTGTCAAAAGCTACGCTTTTGACGGCTGCAATCGCAACCTGAGCGTAGCTGATATTTTCCACTATTATTTTAGCTTCAGTTATTTGTAAGCATCTCCTCGGCATGTCTGAGAGTAAGCTCCGTTATTGAAACTCCGCCTATAATTCTTGCAAGCTCATACTTACGCTGTTCCATATCAAGAGGAGATACTGTTGTAAATGTTCTGTCGTTGCATACATTTTTTTCTATAAGAAAATGCTCGTCCGCAAGAGAAGCTATCTGAGCCTGATGTGTAATACAGATTACCTGCCTTGTTTTTGAAAGCTCTTTAAGCTTATAGCCTACCTTCTGCGATGCACTTCCGCTTATGCCCGTATCCACTTCATCAAAAATCATAGTTTCAACTATATTGTCCGAAGCTATTACATTTGTTATGGCAAGCATCATTCTTGAAAGCTCTCCGCCTGACGCTATTTTCGACACAGGTTTCGGAGCTTCTCCGGGATTTGCCGAAATTAAAAATTCGAGCTTGTCGCAGCCGTTTTCGTTAAGCGGACATCTTTCCATACTTACCTTAAGATTTACATTGGGCATATCAAGATATGTCATTTCGTTTTTAACTCTGGTCATAAAGCCTGCCGATATTTCCTTTCTTTTGTCAGAAAGCTCAAGTGCAAGCTTTTTTGTTATCTGAAAATATTTGTCATACTCACTCTGGAGCATATCCATATTATACTCATATTCTTCAAGATATTCCAGTCTTTTTCGTGCTTTTTCCGCAAATTCGAGAATTTCCTTTGTTGTTTCGCCGTATTTTTTTGAAAGCTTGTACAGAACGTTAAGACGTTCCTCTATTTCCTCAATTCTGTACGGGTCTGTATCGGCATTTTCACGTATTGAGCTTATTTCAAACGAACAGTCCTGCAATTCATAGAAAGCATTCATAATTCTTTCTCCGAGAGCTTCGGCTTCGGGAACATACTCCGTTATACCGTTTAAAAATCCGGCACACTCCTTTATATCGGATATTCCTGCCGAATATTCACCGTCGCCTGCAAGAAGCTTCTCAGCCTGATTAAGTGCATCGGCTATGGTTTTTGCGTGCTTTGCCCTTTTCAGCTCATCGTTCAGGGCTTCGTACTCGCCCTCCTGTATGGCAGCATCATCAATTTCCTTTACCTGATACCTGAGCAAATCCATTTCCCTTTCCCGCTGGGAAGTATCTGACTTTGCTTCTGAAAGCTTACGCTTGCATTCACGCAGTACGGCAAGATTTTTTCTGTACTCCTCTTTAAGCTGTGCAAGATTTCCCATACTGTCTATATATGAAATATGTCTTTCGGGTGACATAAGATTATAGCTTTCGTGCTGACCGTGAATATTTACAAGATGTCCTGTTATCTCCCTCAGAACCGACAGAGTAACGGGTCGTCCGTTAATTCTGCACGAGCTTTTTCCGCTGAGGCTCAGCTTTCTTTGAAGTATAAGCTCCTCATTCTCCTGCACATCATATCCGTACTCCGAAAGCATTTCAAGTATGCTGTTGTCCTTACAGGAAAAACTTCCGCTTACAAAGGCAAATTCTTCTCCCGAGCGTATCATATCCTTTGATATTTTTCCTCCCAGAAGTGCGTTTATAGAGCCTATTATTATAGACTTTCCTGCTCCCGTTGCACCTGTAAGAACGTTGAACCCTTTGCCGAACTCTATATCAGTCTTTTCGATAACCGCAACATTTTCTATATATAACGAATTAAGCATAACAACTCACCGTTTCTAAATAATTTTTTTAAGCTCTGAAGTAAGCGATGCCGCTCTGCTGCTGGAGGACGCTACAACAAATATTGTATCATCGCCTGCTATAGTACCAAGAATACCGTCAAGCTCTATCGAATCAAGGGCAACGCATACTCCCTGTGCCATACCGCTTGTTGTCTTTAACACTATCATATTCTGTGAAAAGTCAATATCAACAACCGCTGTTCTGAACAGGGTATTGAAGCCCGACTGTTCTTCAAGCTCGGATTTTGTTCCTACGGTGTATTTGTAAAGTCCGTTTCCTGCCGGAGCTTTTATAAATTTAAGCTCCTTTATATCTCTTGACACTGTCGCCTGAGTTACGTTGAATCCTTTAAGCCTGAGCTTTTCAATAAGTTCTTCCTGTGTGTCTATATCATAGTTCTGTATTATTTCCAGGAGTGCTGCTTGTCTTTTCGATTTCATAAAATACACTTCCCTAAAAAACAAAATTTGCGGCTTCGCTCATACAGGCGATTGCAGACGTAAAAAGCATTCGCTTTTTACAAACTTCAGGCATTCGCCTGAAGTTTTGCGGCGGCTTTGCCGCCGCAGTCTGCAATCGCCACACGTACAGACTGCGTTCAGCCTCTTTCGTTGAGCTTATTATTAAGTACCGTATAGAAATTCTGCGGCTTCATAGATATAAGCCTGAGTGATTTATCACACTTTTCTATTGTGACCTCGGTGTTATCGTCAAGATGTACGTGCTTCTGACCGTCTATGGTAAGGAAAGCCTCCGTATCGAATCCGTTAGTACCGCAGGCATTTACTTTTATAATATCCCTGTCCCTGAAAAGAACAGAACGTGAAAAAAGGCTGTGCGGACATATAGGAGTAAGAAGTATACATGACATATCGGGACTTATAACAGGGCCTCCTGCCGAAAGCGAATATGCGGTAGAACCTGTGGGAGTGGAAAATATAAGACCGTCTGCCCTGTAATCGCAGATATGCTGACTGTTGGCATAAACCGAAAGATCCATCATTCTTGAAAGAGAACCCCTCGAAATTACCGCATCGTTTATGGCATAGAACTCCTCAGAAAAAGAATTTCCGATAACGGAAACCCTAAGCATCATTCTTTCCTCACAGAAATAATTTCCGTCTTTCAGCTTTGAAAGCTCTGATATTTCATCAGGCTCCATAGTTGCCACAAAACCTACTCTTCCGAAGTTTATGCCGAGCAGTGGTTTATCCGCCTCTGCACAGTGGCTTGCCATATGTATTATAGTTCCGTCTCCGCCTACTGTTATAACAACATCGCAGCTTTCCGTGATAAGACATTCGCTATTGCTTACATATCTTACTTTTTCAGAATAATAAAAATTTCTTACGATTTCAAACATAACAGGTACTATTTCAAGCTCATCAAGCTTGCCAATGAGTTCGGGAAGAAATTTCAAAGCTTCTTTTTTTGACGTATTAACAATCACTGCTGCCCACATACACTATCGCTCCTTTTTTGAGAGTAAACAAAAAGATTAATTTCTGTCAAGCTCAGAGTGAGAGTTTCTTACAAGCTCTTCAATCTGAACATCACACACAAGCTCAGGATTTTCGGATTTGTGAAGAAATATAAGATACTCGATATTTCCCTCAGGCCCTTTTATCGGTGAATATGTAAGTCCGCATACATCAAAGCCGTTATCAAGACAAAACTCTGTAATACCTTTTACAACCTCGCAGTGAATTTCAGGGTTACGCACAACACCCTTTTTCCCTACGTTTTCCCTGCCTGCCTCAAACTGAGGCTTTATAAGACATACGGCATACGCATTATCGGACATAAGCTTTCTTGCCGCAGGAAGCACAAGCCTTAGTGATATAAAGGAAACATCTACGGAAAAAAAGTCTATTTTGTCGGGAACCTGTTCCTCGGTAATATATCTTACATTTGTTCTTTCGAGATTTACAACTCTTTCGTCATTTCTCAGCTTCCAGTCAAGCTGACCGTAACCCACATCTACCGAGTATACTTTTTTTGCACCGTTCTGAAGCATACAGTCTGTAAATCCGCCTGTAGATGCTCCTATATCCATAGTGATTTTATCTTTTAAATCTATATCAAAGGCTTTCATAGCTTTTTCAAGCTTGAAGCCGCCTCTGCTTACATATTTCGGAGAACCGCCCCTGACCTCAAGCTTTACGTTTACAGGATATACAGAACCGGGCTTGTCTGCTTTCTGATTGTCAACGTAGACAAGTCCTGCCATTATTACAGCACGTGCTTTTTCACGGCTCTGCGTATATCCGAGTTCATATACAAGAACATCAAGTCGTTTCTTTTCAATTTTTTCGGACAAATTATTTATCCTCCCTGTTTTTCAGTACAGTTTCAGCCATTTCGTCAGCACTAAGTCCCAGCTTTTCAAAAAGCGAATCGACCTTGGCATGGCGTACATAAATGTTATCTATCGCATTTATAATAAACTTTCCGTTATAGCCTCTTTTTACCGCTTCCGCAAGAAAATGCTCCCCTATTCCTCCCGTAAGCATACCCTCTTCAAAGAAGAATATATTCTTAAAGCCGACAGCATCATTCAAAGCCTGTTCGGGTACAGGCTTTATTCTTGTAAGCTTCATTACACAGACATCAATATTCTTTTCGCTGAGTATTTTCCTTGCCATACAGGCATTTGCGAAAATCTTTCCGTAAGTTATTATGAGAGTATCGCACTTGCTGCTTCCGTACAGTGCATAATGCTTTTTTCCGCATACAAAATCATCAGGCTTGTACGGCTCTGTTCCTCTGGGATACCTTATTGCTACCGCACCGTTTCCTTCTGCGGCAGATATTTCCATAATATATTCAAGCTCTTCAAAGTAGGTAGGACTGTATATCGTCAGATTGGGTATGGGATTCAAAAGTGCAACATCAAACACTCCCTGATGTGTTTCTCCGTCTTCACCTACAAGACCTGCCCTGTCTATTGCAAATACAACGTGCAGATTCTGCATGGCAACATCATGAATTATCTGGTCTATGCCTCTTTGAATAAAAGTTGAGTATACCGCAAAAAACGGCAACGCTCCCTCAGACGCAAGACCTCCTGCAAATGTAACGGCATGCTCCTCGGCTATGCCTGTATCAAAAAATCTTGTTTTAAATTCGGTTGCAAAACGTGACAGTCCTGTACCTGATTCCATAGCTGCTGTTATGGCACATATTTTTTTATTTTTTTCCGCAAGCTCACAAAGCTTGTTTCCGAAAATGAACGAAAAATCAGTTTTTCCCGAAAGAGGTTCGCCTGTTTCAATGTCAAAAGCGGAAATTCCGTGATAAACATTCGGTTTGTTTTCGGCAAGAGTATATCCCTTGCCCTTTTTGGTTATTACGTGAACCAGAACAGGCCCTTTTATATTCTTTACGCTTTCAAATACCTCTGCAAGCTCGGTAATATTATGACCGTCTATAGGCCCGTAGTAGTGAAATCCCATATCTTCAAACAGAACCGTCTGATACAGAGAATATCTGACCTTGGCTTTAATCTTCCTTACTCCTCTTACAACAGCACCTCCTGCAAAAGGAATTTTGCTGAAAATACGCTCAAACCTCGCCTTTGTTTTCAGATAACCCGACTTGAACCTTACACGCTTAAGGTATTTCGCTATAGACCCTACATTCCTTGAAATTGACATTTTATTGTCATTCAGTACAACTATGAAATTCTTCTTAAATCTTCCTGCATTGTTCAGACCCTCGTAGGCCATACCGCCTGTCAAAGCTCCGTCACCTATAACGGCAACCGTATAGCCTTCCTTATCCAGCATAGCCTTGGCTCTTGCTATTCCGTAAGCTGCGGAAATTGAAGTACTGCTATGTCCTGCATTGAATGCGTCATATTCACTCTCTTCCCTTTTTGGAAAGCCTGATATTCCGCCCTCGGTTCTTATCGTATCAAATACATTGGCTCTTCCTGTAAGAAGCTTGTGCGTATAGCACTGATGTCCCACGTCCCAGACTATGGAGTCGTTTTTTGAGCTGAACACCTTTTCAAGAGCCACCGTAAGCTCGACTGTGCCAAGATTTGAGGCAAGATGTCCGCCGTTGCGTGATACTACATTTATCAGTTTTTCTCTTATTTCTTCGCATAACTCCGAAAGTTCTTTCTGTGTGAAGTCAGAAATATCCGAAGGATATTTTATATGCTCAAGATACGGCTTTTCCATAAACAATAACCTCGTGGAAATAATTTACAATAAATAAACACTTCAAACAATCAGATTACTTGCGTCAGCACAGGCGATTGCAGCCGTAATCGGCAAAGACGATTACGGAATTCAAGCCAAGGCTTGAATTTGTCATTTTCGGGCGTAGCACCGAAAATGACACTGCAATCGCCGCATCTGTACAGACTAAATTATATCAGTATTCCCTTTCAGCCAGAGAAAGAGCAAGTTTTCTGAGTGTTTCCGAATCCCCGTCAAAGGATTCAAGATTTTTAAGAGCCTCCTGCGTAAGACTTTGCACAAGCTCGCTGCACTTTTCTATGCCCAGAAGCGAAACATAGGTTGATTTTTCGTTTTCCAAATCACTTCCGACAGGCTTTCCCAGCTTTTCCTGTTCAGCCGTAACATCAAGAATATCGTCCTTTATCTGAAAGGCAAGTCCTATATTTTCTCCGAAGCACCTTGCATTCTCAATTTTATTTTCGTCTGCACCTGCAATTATGCAGCCCATTTCGCAGGCACTTTTTATTATAGCACCTGTTTTCTTTCTGTCCATTTCCCTCAGACGTTCTATACCTACATTTTTACCTTCGCTTTCAAGGTCGATTACCTGTCCGCCTACCATACCCTCAGCACCGCAGTAGTATGCAAGATTGTTTACTGCTCTTGCAACTCTTGAAGCATTTTTGTCGGTTATATGTGAGGTCGCCGTTTTAAATGCAAGAGCCTGAAGTGCATCTCCTGCCAGTAAGGCAATATCCTCTCCGAAAACCTTATGGTTAGATGGTTTTCCTCTTCTGTAGTCGTCATTGTCCATACAGGGCAAATCATCGTGTATAAGTGAGTAGGTGTGTATCATCTCAACTGCACAGGCAAACGGCATAGCGTCCTCAATATCGCCTCCGCACAACCTGCAAAATTCAAGTACAAGAAGCGGTCTTATACGTTTTCCTCCTGCCACAAGACTGTATTCCATAGCATCATACAGTTTCTGAACATAAACGTTCTCAGGCGGAATATATGATTTCAATGCTTTTTCTATTTTTTCATTTAAAGTCATAATATTATTCCTCATCTTCACAAAGAGTTTCCTTTTTTATTTCAGTAACCTTGAGCTTTGCACTGTTAAGCATATCATAGCAATATGCCGAAAGTCTTGTACCTTCTTCAAACATCTTTACAGCTTCATCAAGCGGTACGTTATCACTCTCAAGCCTTTTTACGATTTCTTCAAGGTTTCCCATAGCTTCCTCATATGACAATTTTTTCTTAGCCATTTCTAATCCACCTCTTTGCCGTCAACAGTACATATTAAAACTCCGTCTTTCATTTTAACGGATATTTTATCATTTTCATTTACATCATAAACCGAGCCTACAGTTTTTCCGTTTTTTGAAGCTATACTGTAACCCCTTTCCAGCACTTTCAGCGGACTGAGTGCATTAAGTCCTGATATAAGTCTTTTCAGTTCCGTATTGTGTATACCGAAAAAGGTTTTTTCAGCATTTTCAAGTCTTGTAACAAGTCCGTCAAGTTTTTGTTCCGATACAGCAAGTCTTTTTTCAACGGACAACGCAGAAAGCCTTTCATACAGCATATCTGTTCTCTGTTGATTTTCAGAAATTTTATTTTCAAAAGCAGCGTTCATTTTTTCATACAGAGATTGTATACAAGCCATAAGTCCGCTTCTTTCAGGAACGGCAAGTTCTGCCGCCTCTGTCGGTGTCTGAGCTCTTATATCTGCAACAAAATCGCATATGGTATAGTCAGTGGCGTGACCGACAGCAGATATTATCGGAATTTTGCTTGCAAATATCTCGTAGGCAAGAGCCTCACTGTTAAATGCCTGCAAATCCTCCGCAGAACCTCCGCCTCTGCCTATTATAATAACGTCAGCGTTTTTGTTTTCATTAAAATACCGCAGTCCTTCTATAAGCTCAGCTTCCGCATTTTCGCCCTGTACCGAAGCAGGATACAAAATCATATTCACAAGCGGAAATCTTCTCGAAAGTACATTTTCTATATCACGTCTGACTGCTCCCGAAGCCGATGTTACAACACCTATGTTTTCGGGAAACTGAGGTATCTCCTTTTTGTACTTATCATCAAAAAGCCCTTTTCTTGCAAGTTTTTCTTTCAGTTGGCTGAATGCCGCCGCAAGCTCTCCTATGCCGTCAGGCTGCATCTGCTGTACATAAAGCTGAAACTGTCCTCTTTCCTCATATACCGATACTTTTCCTATGATAATAACTTTCATACCCTCTTCGGGTACAAATTTCAGCCTTGAAGCATTATCTCTGAACATAACGGCATTTACGCTTGCTTTATCATCTTTAAGTGAAAAATATATGTGTCCCGAACGGTACCAGCTTTTCAGACCCGAAATTTCCCCTCTTACGAAAACCTCACTCAGTACAGGATCATTCTCCATAACCGACCTTGCGTAAAAATTAAGCTGTGATACGGAAAGTATAATTCCTGTTTCCGTTTTCATATACATTCCCCGCTTTTCAGTGCTGTAAGAATTGCAATACCTGCCGCATTGTCCGATGAAAACTCAGGCTTTGCAAAATAAGCATTCCCCAGCTTTTCGGTTATATTTTTCCTTATTATACTGTTGGACATAACTCCGCCCGAAAAAAGTACGGGCATTTTTCCGTATTTCTCAAATATATTTTCAGTCATAAGCAAAAGTGTATTTTCAACATATTTAAGCACATACGCCGCAATCTCCTCATTCGGAATACCCTTCCTGTACATATTTTCACATATGTTCTGTACTCCTGATATACAGCAGTCGCAGCCCTTTACAACAGGCTTTGCCTTTATCTTTCCCGAAAAATTGAGTGCAAGCTTTTCTATCTGACTTCCGCACGGAAATTCAAGTCCGAGCATAACTCCCACACGGTCAATAAGCTGTCCTGCGTTAAGGTCAAGAGTTCTGCCGACAAGCTCCGTATTTATTATATCCCTTTCGCTGTGAGTTACAATAATTGCTTCTGTCGTTCCTCCCGAAACGTGAAAAGCAAGATGTTTTTTTTCAAAAAGACTTCTTTCTCCGCATGAATAAGCAGCCGCCGCTATATGTCCCTGCTGGTGCGAAAAAGCACAGACAGGAATATTCATAACCGCCGCAAGAGAGCGTGCAAATCCGCTTCCTACAGTAAAGCACGGCATATATGAGCCTTCAACAGAGCGTGGAGTAAATGATGCTCCGACTGCCGATATTCTGTCTGTGTCCGAAACACGAAAAAGCTTTTCGATTATCTGCGGAAGCTGTGCGGTATGGTGAAATACGGCATCACTTTGTCTTAATCCGCACTTTCCCTCCGCTACGGGCAGAAGCTTTTTCTCCTGAATTATACCGTCCGCACTGAAAATTGCCGCAGAAGTAGTATAATTGCTCGTATCTATACCAAGATATACGCTGTTATTCATCTGTACTCTCCGAACGTGCTACAGCTCCAAGCACTCCGTTTACAAATGCTGCGTCCTTATCCGAAGAATATTTCTTTGCAAGAAGTACCGCCTCATTTATAACAACACTGACAGGATTTTCCGCCTTTATGTCTGACATATCACTATACCTGAGTTCACATACTGAAAGCTGTAATATGCTCAGTGCCGTCTTTGAAATTCTTTTTATTTTCCAGCCGTTTGCATTTTGTTCAATGATTTCATTTATCTGCTCCTCGTTTTTCTCTATCCTTTTAATAATTCCGAGTGCAAAATCATCAATTTCAAAATCCCTGCTTTCGGTTGCAGCTTCGCAAAGTTCTTCAACGGTTTCATTATTAAAGTTTCTTTCAAATGCAAGCAGAAATGCCTGTTCTCTTGATTGTCTGCGGGAAAGTTTAGACTTCATTTTTTTATCATTCCTTTTATTTCGATGTCAAGGTGCTGAGTTCCTGAAATTATTATACCATAAATCTGCATTTAATCAAGTAATTATGAATATTTATACACAGCTCACACCAGTTTCCAAGTTTTAAAGAAACAAAAAAAGTGAATTACTCTCCAAAAGGTGTAAAATATTAAGTAACCAAACAAACCTTTTGTGACCTGAAGGGATTAATTCACTTTTTATTTCTTTAAAACTTGGAAACTGGTGTATAAATACAAACAGATGATAAATTAAGTCTTTCGCCAAAAACGCAAACAAGGGATTGTACAGATTTTATCCGTACAATCCCTGTTCTGCAATTTTATAACGCTATATGAATAAAGGTCGTATCTGTATTCCCTTCAATGCAAGCTCCATAGTATCATATATTTTGGTAAAATCCGCCACAAGTGAGTTCGGCTTTTTTATAACATCGTCCTGCTCCATAGGAACTGTATATACATTCCTGTAATTTAAAATTTTCCCGAGATTTTGTGCCGATATTCCGAGGGCATCGTTTGACGCAAGAGCTATAACTACAGGCTTTCCGACCCTGAGCATAGATTTTGCCGCCATCGTCACGCTTGTATCTGTTATGCCGTTGCAGAGCTTTGCAAGCGTATTTCCTGTGCATGGAGCTATAACCATAGCGTCACACATATTTTTAGGCCCAAGCGGTTCTG
>ONBJ01000042.1 GCA_900316025.1 uncultured Eubacteriales bacterium | reverse complement strand
ATTTCGGGAGCGTTAGGCTCAAATGACGGAATGTCATGGCTGGGCGACAGGTTTTTCCGCTCACTTTTTGAGGGTATCGTAAGAATAATACTTTTCCTTGTATATATAATCCTGTGTTCACGTATGCCCGATATGAAAAGAGTGTTCCAGTATCACGGTGCGGAGCATAAAACGATCTTCTGCTACGAAAGCGATGAAGAACTTACCGTAAGCAACGTTAAAAAGCATACACGCTTTCACCCCCGCTGCGGCACAAGCTTTCTTGTAATAATGCTGATTGTCGGCATAGTAATAGGCTTGTTCATACCGATTACCAACCCTCTGCTGAGAACGGTCGTAAAGCTTCTTCTTCTCCCCGTGACCTGCGGAATTGGCTATGAGTTCATAAGAATTTGCGGAAGATATGACAACTGGCTCACACGCATTATTGCAGCTCCGGGTCTTTGGGCTCAGAGAATTACCACAAAAGAACCCGATGACCATATGATAGAAGTCGCAATAAAGGCTATGAAAGCCGTTATCCCCGAAAACGGAGAGGACATTCTCCGCACAAAGAACTGATTTTTTATGACTTACAATACACTTTACAGAAACATTATTACATTCTTGAAAGAGGCAGGAAACGAAGCTCCTGCCTTTGATACTATGTGCCTTTTTGAAGATATTCTCGGTATGAACCGCCACAGGCTTATTGTTGACGGAAACAGGGAGATAAGTCAGACCGACTGCGAAAAAATAACAGAAGCTGCTCAGAAACGTGCGGAAGGCTTTCCTTTGCAGTACATTCTCGGAAAATGGAGCTTTATGGGCTTTGATTTTTTTGTCGGAGAGGGTGTTCTTATCCCTCGTGAGGATACATCTGTTGCCGTAAATCTCTGCATTGACGAAGTTAAGGCACTGGGAAAAGAAGCTCCCGAAATACTTGACCTTTGTGCAGGAAGCGGAGCAATAAGCATAGCACTTTCAAAGCTTATACCCGAAAGTACCGTAACCGCAGTTGAGCTGTATGAAAAAGCCGCCTGCTATCTCAGAAAAAATATATCGCTCAATCAATGTAAAAATGTCTCTCCCGTTATTGCAGATGTTTTCAGGGATATTTCCTTATTTGAAAATCAGCGGTTTGATGTCATCGTATCAAACCCTCCCTATATAATTTCCTCAGAGATAGAACATCTTCAAAAGGAGGTCAGGTACGAGCCTGAAACCGCTCTGGACGGCGGTGCTGACGGCTTTGACTTTTACCGTGAAATTATCGGCAGCTGGTCACGGCTTCTGAAAAAGAACGGTCTTATGGTCTTTGAGCTTGGCGAAAATCAGTTCGATACCGTTAAAAATATGCTTCTCGAAAACGGCTTTTCAGATATAAATTATGCCTTGGATATTCAAAAAATCAAAAGGGGCATAAGCGGAATAAAATATGCCTGAGCTATCGCATCAGCCTTGGGCGATTGCGGCGAAAAAAGACTTGTCTTTTTTCGGGCGTTAAGAGCTATGCTCTTAACGGGTATGCGGAGAAATCCGCATACCTCGCAATCGCCGCAGCTCTCAGCGTTGACGGAGATATTTTAAAAATCTTTTGGTATTATGTTGAAATAAGTCGTATATTATTATATAATGTAAAAGTTGTAACTTTTTAACTGAGTTATACAAAAAATTCAGATTATCGGAAAAACGGAGGAAATTATGAAAAAGGCTCTTTTTATGGCAATGCTGATATGTATAAGTGCAGTATCTGCGGCAGGCTGCGGCTGTTCAGCAGACAAAAAGACATCTTCATCACAGGCACAGGCGATAATAACGGGTACGGACGCACCTGCACAGCAGGAAGCAACTCAGAATGTATCGGAACAAGCTCAGGTGCAGCAGGGAGAGGCTGTAGATGCTTCCTGGTTCAACGATGCGGTATTTCTTGGTGACAGCGTAACCCTTAAGCTCAGCTATTACTGCGATGCACACCCCGAAGCACTCGGAACAGCACAGTTTTTCTGTGCGGGAAGTCTTGGATATACAAACGCACTCTGGGATTTGAATGCCGAAGATGCCGTACACCCCTACTATAAAGGAGCTGTACAGCTTTCGGAGAACTGTGCGGTTGCAACAGGAGCTAAAAAGGTATTTGTAATGCTGGGAATGAATGACATAGGCTTGTACGGAGTTGAGGATACCCTGCAAAGCCTTAATACCTTGCTTAGTAAGATACATACAAATTCACCTGAAGCTGCGATTTACGTGCAGTCGGTTACACCTATACTCAACGGCTTTGAAAACGGAAGCTTCAGTAATGAAACAGTAAGAGCATTCAATGCAAGAGTATCACAGTACTGCGAGGTAAACGGGCTTAAATATATAGACATATACAGCCTTATGTGTGATGAAAACGGCTACCTCAAACCTGAAAACTGCGGCGACCCCGAGGCCTTGGGAATACACTTTACTGATTCGGCGTGTGAAATATGGATAGATGCTCTGAAAAGAAATGCAGCTTAAAAATATATCTGTGTACACTTAAAATAAAGGAGAAATAGAAAATGAAAAAATTAACGGCTTTAATGCTTGTTCTCAGCCTTGTGACTGTTATATTGTGTTCCTGTTCATCATCAGAGCCTTCATCACAGACGGCTCCCTCTGTACAGGCTTCAAAAGCTCTTTCCGAGGTTTTTGCGGATATAAAAGCTCAGGTACAGCTTTCAGAGATGAACGAGTTCACAAATGCAGCAAGCCTCGACAGGTATTACGGTATAGCGGAAGCTGATATTCAGGAGTTTGCAGGCGGTATAAACAACTCAGGAGTAGAGCAGGAGGAAATAGTTCTCGTAAAGGCTGCCGACAGCGGCAAGGCGGAAGCTATAAAGGCTGCACTCGAGAACAGACTTAATGCTAAATTAAATGAGAATGTAAACTACAATCCCGAACAGGCTGAGATGATAAAGAAATGTAAGGTAGAACAAAACGAGCTTTATGTTTCGATGATAGTGTCGGAGAACGCCGAAAAAATTACTGAGATATACAAGAGCGAAACAGGAATTGCATAAGTAAAACTGCATTGTGCGGAATGTGCGGCGATTGCAGACCGTTTCGGACTAAGTCCGAAACGAAATTTCAAGGTGTACCTTGAAATTTGACAAAAGCGTGCCGCTTTTGTCGTCTGCAATCGCAGTATGATAAAAGACGGAGGTATGGAAATTCATAAGTGCAGTCATTTATGAAAGGAGATGCAGGGTATGGATAATATATCAAGGCGCGAAGCGGGTATGCTGTACGTATCCGATGAAAGCATTTTTGAACAGCAGAAAAAAGCAAGATGTATTACGCAAATTCTCAATACTATTGACAGAAGCGATTTTCAGGGAATAGCTGATATAATAAAGGAACTGTTCGGCAAAACAGGAGAGAATGTTTTTGTAAATCCGCCTTTTTACTGTGACTACGGAAGTAATATAGAGATTGGCAGTAATTTTTTTGCTAATTATAACTGTACAGTTTTAGATGTAGCAAAGGTAAAAATAGGAAACAACTGTCTTTTTGCACCGAATGTTTCGATATACACGGCAGGACACCCGATACACCCTGCGTTAAGAAATACAGGATATGAGTACGGAGAAGCTGTGACTATAGGAAATAATGTGTGGATAGGCGGAAACAGTGTGATATGTCCTGGTGTTACCATAGGCGACAATGCGGTAATAGGTGCAGGTTCTGTGGTTACAAAGGATATACCGTCGTGGAGTGTTGCCGCAGGAAATCCGTGCAGGGTAATACGCGAGATAACGGACGATGATATGAACTATTATTTCCGCAGAAAGCGTCCCGATGAGGAGGCGTTCGGCTGTATGGGAAAAATGTGGCAGGAAAGCGGCGATACGGAAAAATATCCGATGCGGGGTCTGTAAAATATATATTGATTGCGGAGCGGTTCTCAGAAATGAGGGCTGCTCCTGTTATTTTGAATAAAAGCGTAACATAAAAAATATTCTGCCATAATATATTATTGAGTAAACATCTGAAAGGAGATTATTATGGCAGAATATTCTGAATACGGAGTTGTTGATGACGAAAATTCAAAGGACTGTCCTAAAGAAACGGTATGTATAGATGCGTACAGAGTTTATGATAGTTGCGGCGACAAGAACTGTTTACAGGATTTGCAGGCATATTTTACCCAAACTGATCAGGTTATCATTGAGAAGGCGAACAATATACGTATAAAGGACGTAGATATTATAACGGTTTATGTGGATTTAGACCCCGTGCCGTTCCACAGAGGTTTTTACGGAGTGGATATGACATACTTTTTCGAGGTAACGCTTGACGCATATATGGCACCTGCGGCAGTTCCCGTATCGGTAAAGGGACTGAGTATGTTCAACAAGAAGGTAGTGCTGTACGGAAGTGAAGGAAACGTAAAGATATTCAGTTCTGATTTTACGATAAGCGATTCGGACAATCAGAGTACGCCTATTCAAAATCTGCCCAGAGCGACTGTTCAGGTAGCCAAGCCGATAGGGCTTACAGCAGGATTTTCGGCAAGAACATCATCGTATGCACCCTGCTGTCAGATACCTAATTTTATAACGAACCGTTTTGGCGGAGAATTTGTGCTTGATGCTGAAAAGAAGGTTGCAGTTACGATAGGAATATTCACCATAGTGCAGATAGAGAGGAATGTACAGATGCTTGTACCGACATATGATTTCTGTGTTCCGAACAAAGAGTGCGTAACCGGTTCAGATGACCCCTGTGAGATGTTCGAGAGGATAGAATTTCCTACCGAAGAATTTTTCCCTCCCAAGGTAACAGACCTTGGAAACGACAGCGAACCCTGCGGCAAGAGAGGAGTAGTTTAAGGGCTTCGCCCTTAAAAATCCTGACCAAAGGCTCCGCCTTTGGAAACCGCAAGCCTTTGAAAAGGCTTGACCTAAACTTTATTGTTCTGGGAAGATGAAATTCAGCCGTCCGAGAAAACTCGGGCGGTATTTTTTCGGAACAAAGATATATGATTGTCTTATTACAGGGGGATACGAGATGTCATATTAAGTTAAATATTGTTGAACGTTATTATTTTGTGCAAAATTATTATTGGTGAGTTTTATGTTTTTTTATACTATACGTATAGGTGTTGTTGTTGAGTTTTTATAATACCGCAGGTCGATATTTCCTGTTACAGATAATTTAAGATGTTTTATCATACTTTACAGATAAATTTCTTTTTAGGAAATAAGTTTTAAAATAAGTATTAAAATATTTTTTATAATGAATTGGAATATAAAAAAACGTCTTTTTTGAGGTATGTTTATGAAATCAATTGATATTTTTTTTTGAATTTCAGGCAGGAGTATTGTCAGTGTATTATGTGCATTTTCGGTACTGTTCAGCGGATTTTGTCCGCTTTTTGCGACGGTTTCGGCGGAGGCGGCAGATACATCTTATCACGAACAGTGTCTGGAGCTTCACCCGGACAAAAAGCAGTCAGAGGAAACCGTAACTCTCAACGGTGTTATGCCGAATAATGCCAGAGCGGAAGTAACTGATGTTACCGAAAGCTTTGAAATGCTGGCTGAAAAGGATAACGAGGAAAATCATATTATTGCCGCATATGATATTACTATTATGAACGGCAGTAAGGAGTATCAGCCACAGGAGGGTAAGCCGATACTTGTTGAAATAGCCAATACGGACATAAAAAAGGATAATGTCAGCGTACTTTGGCATATAAAAGATGACGGCACAAAGGAGGAAATCAAGGACTTTACAGTAAAAGACGGCAAAGTAAGCTTTTATGCAAAAGGATTCAGCGTATATGCCGTTGTTGAAGTGCCGCTCCCGGCGTCCTCACGAATGGAACAGGCACGGCAGACTTCCGACCTTGTTTCCGAAAGAGGACAGGAGGCTGGTTTTTATGTATATTACGGCTACGGAAACTATTTTACCAACAAAGTTAAAAGTGCAAATTCAAACAACGCTGTAAATAACGGTGTTATTGAAGTTGATACGGATATTGACGAGGCAGCGGTATGGCGTTTTGAGGAAGTAGTGCAAAGCGGAAACACTTACTACAAGATGTATACTTATGTTGAGGACGTGAAGAAGTATATTTACAGCACACATACTAATAATGAAAACAACATAGGACTGATGGAAGATGCCTCTCAGGCTGATATACTTGAAATTGCGTCTTCAAACAACAATATTAACTATCCGAACTCATTTTACATCAAGAAATATGATACGGAAAAAAATATCTGCAATATTCGGGCAGCGGACACGGTATAAGATACTATGACGGCAGTCTTAAAAATGGTGTGGTAACAAATATCAATATGATTATCCGCTTCAACTTTACTGACGGAACATCTTTGCCAAGTGACTACTATCGTCTTAACGGTAAGTCATACGGTCTGATGAACTATATGGGTCTTTCGCTCGGCAACGCACTTATGGTTCCCGTTGAACCTGATGACAACCATATTGATTTGATAACGATGTATGTAAAAGAAGATACTCAGGTGAGAACACTACATGTTTCGCAGGACAGCGATATTTCAATGTGGACGTTCCAGCACGTTGCAGGTACTGTCAATCAGTATAAAATATACAACGAAAAAGACGGTGTTGTCAGATATATGAGGTTTAATGAAGGTCAGCTTCAGACAACCGAAAATTTTGATGAAGCCACAGATGTTGAGATTGTCAGTAACCGCAGCAATAAAGTAAGACTTACATCAGAACATTATTCCATATCGTTCCATAAAGACAGCAGCGGTCTTGAAAAGTTTATTCTGGAGGAAACAGATGCGAATGACAATGACCAGTGGCTTAATCTCGTAACATTATCCGAACTGACGGAAGATGACTATATCACCTATACGGCAGATAAAGTCGGTGTTTCTGATAAAGTGGTAACGGACGGTTCATCGGGTATTCTGTACACAAGAGTATGGAATGAGGAGGAAAAAGTCTATGAGTTCTATGCCCTGAACTATGACGGCACATTGTTTCCCTGTTATGAGCGTAGCGACCATATTATGTGGCTGGGACACAAAACCAATATATTGCTCTGGAAATTTATAGAGCATTATAATTATGACGGCTCAAAAAGCTATCGTTATGACCTGTACAGTCCTTACGGTAATCACTATCTGTCGCCGCAGATGGAGGACGAACAGATATTTTCCGACACAAGAGCTTATATAAACCTTCCCGGCAGACGTGACGGAGAATATTATACGACTATTATCAAGTGGGACGAAGCAAGATATGCCTACACAGGATTAAAAGTAGTAACTGTACACGACCCCGTAACGGGAGGAGAGTATAAAAAGGTTGTTACCGTACCCAGAAATCAGGCGGATACATTTTACTTTGCACAGGTAGAAGGCGGTACACCTAAACTTACCGAAGAAAAGACGATTGATAACAGCCTTTTTAATCTTCAGATGAAAATGGTTGACCTTGAACGCTCTCAGCAGAATACTTTTCTGAATACAATTCAGGACAGTAATGGCAAATGGGCAGACAGAGGACTTTTGTCCACGAATTTAAAAGGAAACGATTATCCTGATACGGTAAGGCGTGACGGAGAGCAGAAATCTCTTAAAGATTTGTTCAGCCCCAACTCCATAGAAGTAAACCATCTGTTTATAGAGAGTATCTATAAATCCAGTGGTTATATTGAATTTGACAGTTGTCAGAATTTCGCCACACTTTTAAAAAGTGACGGAAGTATCGGAAATAATTTTACGGTATATAAGGAACTCGGTACATCAAATGTCAGCGATAAATCAACCCTGAAACACGGACAGTTTCTTCCGTATAATACGATTACAGCAGGTGTCTACTGTGAGAAAAATCCGCAGAACCTCTACAGTGCATTGGCACTGCCCGAACTTCCTAAACTTGCCGTTCTGCCCGACAGTGATCCTAGAAAGTATGAGAAGCTCCATCAGGTTACGGACAGTAACGGAACTCCTTTGGCTGAACCGGACTATCATTTCGGTATGGAACTCACCGCAGGCTTTATACAGACTGAAAGCGGTCAGGACGACTGGGGACACGATATTATATTTGAGTTTACAGGTGATGACGATTTCTGGTTTTATGTAGACGGTGAGCTTGTGCTTGACCTTGGCGGAGTGCATTCCGCACTGGGAGGCAGTGTAAACTTTTCCACAGGTAAGGTTACTATGGGCGGCTATCCCGACCCGAATGACAGTGACAATAACCTTAAGGATATTGTTAAAACAACAACGCTCCGTGAAATATTCAAAAAGAATTATGAGGAAAGAAATCCCTCAGCAACTCCCGAACAAGTCAGTGAATATCTTGCAGATTATTTTGCGGAAGGCGAAGATATGTTCAAGGACTATACCTCTCATAAAATGAGGATTTTCTATATGGAAAGAGGTGCAGGTGCTTCCAACCTGCATATGCGTTTCAATCTGAGCTATCTCAAGCCGGGACACGTTCTTATGAGAAAGGAGCTTTCGGGAACTGAAACTCCCGACTTCAATCTGGTAGAGTATCCTTATCAGATTTTCTACACGGTAGAAA
The DNA here is from genome assembly GCA_900316025.1 of uncultured Eubacteriales bacterium. Lineage (GTDB taxonomy): Bacteria > Bacillota > Clostridia > Oscillospirales > Acutalibacteraceae > CAG-964. The sequence goes on along the minus strand of ONBJ01000042.1, from coordinate 15,846 downwards.
CACCCGATGGAAATGTTGAGCATCAGCTTACACACAGAACGGATAACGGCGGTGTAACATATAAGAACTCAACGCAGGCAGTGGATTACAGGGACAGCTACACACCGCCGGGCTGTACAACATCTTTCAATGATGTGTATTTTGTGCGTCCGGGACGAGATGTTGAGATTGAATTTCCGCCCGCTGCCATAAAATACAGGATTATGGAATGCGGTGTCAGCACTGAGGTATACGAAAATGTTCTTATCAGCGACAACGGAGGGCTTATCGCTTCACAGGTTGATGACAGTTCAAGAGAGAACTACACATCACATCAGATTACAATAGGAACAGGGCCTACAGCGGTATTTACCAACAAGATTTCACATGATGCACTGAGAACGCTGAGCTTCAGTAAACTGCTTTATGATGAGAGTGACGCTGAGCTTACAGAAGATGATGACGGCACAACATTCAATTTCCGTCTGTATCTTTCAAACGGTGCGGAAGATACACTCATTCTTGCACGTTTTCACGATTATTATGTGATAGGCCCCAACGGAAAAATATGCCGCTGGGATATTGAAAATCAGAGATTGACGGAAACGGATAAGACAAACTACAGTAACCTGAGTGACGAGGAAAAGGAACAGCTTACCTTTGAAACAACATCGGACGGAGAGATAAGACGTATTCCGACAGGATATACGGTAAAAGTACCCAATCTGGTACGACACACAAAATTCAAGGTAGAAGAGCGTGAACTTGAAATTCCCGTAGGTTATCATCTGAAAGAGTATGAGTGCGTTTTAGACGGTGCAACACCTACATATAAAACAGAAAGTCCTGAAACACCGAATGTCGGCTGGATTACTGACGCAGAAGAACCGCTTATGAACATCAAAAACAAGCGTGGTGTCGGTCTGGAAGCAAGAAAGGTATGGACGGATAAGGACTTTGTAATGTCGCACGATACGATATACACTGCCGTATACATTAAAAACGGAAATAATTATGTACTTCAGCCGCATTCCGTAAAGGAGATAAAGCACCCTGATACGTCTGTGAGATACTTTTTTGACAGACTTGAAACAGGAAAAAATATTGATGACTACTATATTTTCGAGGTAAAGCTGGCGGATACTGTCGTCAGGGACGCTGACGGCAATCTGATAAGCTATACTGACAATGATGTTATACGGCTGGACGAGGGAAGCGTCAATAATATTTCTGCAAGGTCACGAATTACACAGAATATCAACACATATGATTATGTTGTCAGCTATGAAAGAGGTACAGCAAGCCAATCAACGCCGGATGTCGAAAATAATAATGTGCGGTCGGATATTATAACCAATACACGTAAGGAAGGCATAAGCATTTCGCTGTACGAAATGAACAGTGAGGACAACAAAAACAAACCGCTTGATGACGGAGATTTTACTCTGAAAAAGGGAGAAGCTCTGCTGGGATATTTTACCTCAGATGAAACAGGAAAAATAACGGTATTCTATGATTTTGAACTGAATACGGAATATACGCTTATTGAAACCTTGCCGCCCAACGGTTACATAGGTCTGCCGAGGGAAGTTAAGTTCAGAATACAGGATATAACCAACAGCAGCGGAGCTTCTGTAAGAACATTGGTAATAACTCAGGGGAATGACAGCACAGGACTGGCAGGAAAATGGGAAACAACAGACAGTTATCCCGACAGAGCCATAATTGCCGAACTGAATATATTCAATATGCCGTTCCGCCTCACAGCAAAAAAGGTTGACGGTATAAGCGGAAATCCTCTGAAAAATGCGGAATTTGCCCTTTACCGAAGTGTTGACGGCTTCACAGGTCAGGTCAAGGACTTTTACCCGATAGAAGGCTATGAAAGCCTGATTACCGATGAAAACGGTATTATTCCTAAAATTGACCGTACACTTCCGCACGGAAGATATTATCTCACAGAGGTTTATGCTCCTGACGGATATATCAGGCATGATGAAGATATTATTTTCAGAATTACCGAAAAAGGCGAGATAGTTATTGATTCAAAACATAAAAATTATATCAGAATTACTGATAATAATGAGTATATTATTACTATACCCGATGCTCATTCAAACGTACTCACGCTTACGCATAAGGTAAATGCGGATAACGTGAACAAAGGGCTTAAGCTGGAAACAATGGGTGTGGCAAACAATGATGTGTTTGAAGTACAGATGGGTACAAGATTTATGTATTCGGGCGGCGAAAATCCCGCAGAAGTACCACGCACAAGAGATTTTACCCGAAAGTCACCAAATACGGACTATGTTGCGAACAATGCAGGCTATGCAGAAAAAACACCGATTACAGATTATACCTTTAAGACGGATTTGCTCCAGCAGGCAAGAGCTGTGCCTGAATGGAATCCCAAGCCTACAGAAAAGAAAAACCAGAGGTCAATAGATGCTCTGGATTATACGCCTATCAGGGCATATTATGAATGGACGGATACCTCACAGCAGCTCGACCGATACGGCGAACCGTATAACCCGACAGTAACATCTGTTATGAATCAGGGAACAGGCGTACCGCAGAGTGACGGTACGGTAGCACTGCTTTATAATCAGACGGCAGTCTTTACCGACCAGTTCCCCTCAATCATATGTCACGCTATCGGAGATGACGACTGTCACGAAAAGCCTCTTCTGAAATTCCAGCTTAAAAGCAATTTGCAGGCGTTCAAATATTCCAATGATGATAAAACGGGTATATTAAATCTTTATCATGATATTGTGCAGGAACAGGAGGAAACACCTCCTCTTGAAAGGAAGCACAGTCAGTTTTATACGTCAGCCATTACAACTCAGGGTATGTCATACGGACTTCCGACAATGACACAAGAGAGTGTCAACAGATACGGCGGCGGTGAATTTATCCTTGATGGTCAGGAATATACAACGGACGAACAGGGAAATATTACTGTCAATGCGGAAAATATGTCTGTTGAATATGAGCATACGATAAAGACAGGCATACCATAAGCAAGAAACTGGACGGTATCATAAGCGATAAGGATACTCAGGGACGTAAGAAAGCGTATACGTTTATAATATCGTATAAAAACCTGTTCGGCTATCACAATCCAGCAGGTACGACAAACAGCGAGCCATGGACGTATGCCGAAAAGCTTCACGGAACGCTTTCGGGAAAGGACGCTGACGGAAATGATTACAATAATACAAACAATCAGCTTGATGTAGCCGAAAACGGCAGATTTACACTTGTGGAAGGTTCAGCCGTCACGTTTGACGGTATCCCCGTAGGAACAATACTGAGAGTAGAGGAAATTTCTGAATTTATCGGTTCGGGTAATGAGGAAAAGGAATCGCATATAAATCAGGTAGTTTTTTCGGGAGTTGTTGCAGAGGGAAATCTCACTGCTGAAAATTGGAAGGATTATACCGGTGAAAAAAGCATAACAGACCTTTTCCTCAGTACGGAAGAGGTTCAGGAAGGTAACAGGAAAAAGACAAGAGTAACCGTAAATACGGGTACTTATCAGATGACGGACAATGCGGAATGGTTATATGAAATACACAATACCTACAGTGAAGTTCCTGTACTATATCGATATATAGACAGACATATAGTCAACGGACAGGCGACAGATTTGCGTGACAACTACACATACTTCACTAAGGATATTTCTATGAATTACAGCGACATTGAAAGTGACAATACACTGAAAGCCGCTGCAAAGACAAATATATGTGACTATGCACCGAAGATAATTAATGTATTGTGCAACTATGATATTATGTACAATGCAGATAGCAATACGGACGGTATATATTATGAAAATCAGAACACATTCTACCGACAGAGCATAACTCAGCCGTCGGGAACATCACACAGTCAGTTTGAACTGCTCGATATAACCACAGAACTTGATAATATTCTCAATGCTATGTACAGCAGCGACACATCGGCATATGACAGGCTGAAAGATGACTGTCTTTCGGAAAAAACTTCGTCAGCATATGCAAAGAGTGATGTCATAGGACTTAAACAGTCACTCAGGAGTATTATCGACAAGACAGTAAATGCACAGGGTACTGCACCGACAAAGGAAACACTGAGAACGGCATTACAGAGTGTTTTCTACTATAAGAATAATAAATTTTATATGGTAATGGCAACCTATGCCAATACTCTGAGGCTTTATGATGTCAATATACAGCTTGTTATACCGAATGCAGTAAATGCTCAGACAAAGGCACTCAGCGAACAGAGGGAAATAAGCATAAATTCTGTGGTTCACAGAACGGGAGATTATGTCAATATCCGATATAAAGTACCGTTCAACGGAGTTACAAACCTTTCCAACACGAATTATGCGGACGGTGAACTCAACAGCGGAATTATAAATGCTTTGGGTCTGTCCTCAGACTGCAAGGAGCTTTATCACATAACAACGGCAGATAACAGGGAACTGTATTTCGGCTACTGGGAAAGAGTGGTAAGCTATAATGACGGCAATTCAACACAGACGACATATACGCCTGTTTCAACCAATTTCAATTACCGCTACCGTGTAAACGACCACGTGACAATAAGAGCGGTATATCAGGAAGCTGAAAAGGACGGCACGGAAATCAGCGATAACAGAAAGCGTTATGCACAGGGCAAGAGCTTTGAAAACGAAGAAGCCTTTGTTCCGTTCGATACCGATAAAAACCGCACAATTGAACGTCTGTACAGCCCTGTTCAGAAGCGTACACGCACAATCTACTGGGAAGAAAAAGACGGTGTGAGAAAATACAGGGATAATGACGGAAACTATACCATACCCTCAGAAATAGTCAGTGGTCTTGAAAAATACGATGACAGATTTTTCATAGAAACTTATAACAACAAGTATGGCGAGGGTGCGGTAAATATCAGGATTGATATTGAACCCGACTGGCACGATGTCACCTTGGACGATACGGGTGCATATCTTGTTGCAGGCGGAACAACGACAATGCCTTCCTCAGTGGGCGATGAAACGGAGCTTTACAGAGTTTCCTATATGGTACCCAACGAACAGGAACAGGTAGGATATTCCGTATCTGCTACAGACAGGACATATAACAATTATTCCGTACAGACGGCAGACGGCGTACAGGAAAGAACCCGTGTAGATATTGTCTTTGGCGGAGTAGGCTCGGCGGATTCCGATGTCGATATTGAACAGGTCGGATATGTTCTTGTGCAAAGTCCGAAAGAGGGCGAAAATGCTAAATACGGTAATGCCGAATATTTCCGCAGTGCGGTTCTCAACGGCAGTCTGAGAAGTACTCTTGAAAATGCTTCGGCAGGCGTTACAGACAGTAAAAAGAGCTGTCTGCTCAGTGTGAAAGACTTTGAAAACAGCGGATATAATGTACGTCTGAGTATGACAAAGGTTACTATGCACACAGGCACAAACGAAACCGATACAAGCGGAGCTGTTCTTACAAACAAGAACAGGGTGAATATTGTCTTTGATATTCCGAACAACGAAAATACAAAGAAAAGCTTCTATACCTGCTATACGGTAATGAAAATCAAAAACAATCAGGGATATTATGAGTACCGTATTTCGCCCACACCTGCGACATTCAATCTTCGTGAAGCAGATACCGTGACGGAAAACGAACATAAGAAATCCTACTTTGTAAATGTTGAAAATGTAACCAACATCAGTTATGCTTACCTCAGCAGTAATCACATTACAGCCACAGAGGGAAGAAATCTTATACTTACACCTCATCTGCTGAAACAGACTGAAAACGGCGAGTATTATACAGGCAGATTTGTCAGGGTGGAAGCAGGAAAAACAGAGCTGACCTCAGAACAGGTTGCAAGGCTGAATGACGGAAAAGACGTAGAACTTGTTTTTGACCCGTCTGTTTACATCGGCGACCCGTTCTCCGAAAATACGCTTACAGTAAAGGTATATGCAGATAAAGTACTGAAAACGGATTCCTGATTTTCAGAAACTGCATTACACGGTTGTATTGGAGGAAATGCTATGAAAAAATACGTTGAGCCGAAAATGGAGAGTATAAGCTTTTTAATATCAGATGTTATTGCGGCATCGAAGCCGGTTTATGAAACGGGAAATGAATTTGAACATAACACAGATAACGGCAACGAGGAAACATTCCTTAATGATATGACAACTGATATTAATGACGGCGACTGGTAATGCAGAAGGCTTATACCTTTGGTATCGGTCAGAAAAAATAAAATATTGTATTGCGGCTTTATGCCGATAAAAAAATCACGCACCCCTTGTCTGAGTTTTTCGGATAAGGGGTGCGTGATTTCTGATACTGTCTATAAATGAGAGGAATCTTTTTTAAGACCCTTCACTTCGTTCAGGGTGACAGGCAGTGTATATTTATTGTGCATAATCACGAAAAATGATATATTTGCTCAATCATAGATACTGTATTATTTCAGATACAGAAAAGCTTTTGTGTTCCAGTATGGATAGATTAGGATAAAGTAAGTTTAATAATAAAAAATATTAAAATTTACATTCCAGTATGGAAAGATTAAATGTCGGTATTTTCTATTATATCATATATATAAAAAAAGTAAAGAAGGTTAAAATTTTTATATTTCAAAAAAATTAATAAAAAATGTTAAATGGTGTTGACAAAGAAATTGTAAAGTGATATTATGTGAATGAAAGGAGGTGTGAAATATATGAGATTAAAATTAAAATTTCTGCTTGAAAATAACCGTATGCCTTACGAATACCGAAAAGCCGTTTTGTCGTTTCTGAAAAAATGTCTTGAAAGTATTAATGAAGGAAAATATTTTGACGTTTATTTTTCGGGCAATAACAGAAAAGTATGGACATTTGCCGCAGGCTTTCCGAAATCGGCATTCGGAAAAGATTATATCGAACTCGGAAAGAACGAAATGACCATTATATTTTCAACATCGGACAAGCTGACAGGGTATATTTTTTATTCCGCATTTATTGCACAGAAAAATAAGATACACCCGTTAAAAGGCAATTCTATGAAACTGGTATCCATACAGAAATTAGCTGACCAGAGTGTTAAAACCGATACCGCACTGGTGAAGATGTTAAGTCCGCTTTGCCTGAGAGAACACGATAACAGACATGATACATACTATTCAGTATCAGGCGAAAATTTCAGAGAAGTAAGCAGGCGTATTATCGCAGGACAGCTTGAATGTGAAGGCTTTGCAAAGGAGCTTGCGGAAACGGTGGAAATTATTCCAATCAATGCCGGAAAGACGGTTGTCCGACATTACGGAAATTATATAGAGGTCAGTATAGGCGAATTTCTTATAAAGGGCGATAAAGCTGTTATAAATTATTTTTTGCAGTCGGGTATAGGTTCGAGAAAATCGGCAGGCTTTGGCTGTTTACAGCTTATCAGTGATTAAGTAAGGAGGAGGTATCCTTGAAAATTATATTTGATGAGTTTGCTGTGGAATGGAACGGCAGTACCGTTAATGTCGATACCCTGCTTCAGCCGACAGAATGGCGTTATTCGGCATCTGTTCTCGGGCTGAAAAGGTATTTCGATTTTATCTCAGGGTACGAGGAAGAAAAATACCTGTTGCTCAGCGGACTTCAGGACAAGGGCATAGCCTTGCCCGAAAATGTAAGTCCTGTATTCGGATTTGACGGCATTCTTTATAACAGTAAGGATATTACGGAGAAAAGCTATCTTTCTTTTGTGGAAAAGGATTTTGAATCGGAAATGACACATCTGAAAATTCTCGGCAATATCAGAAAATACGGAGATATTGATGACGAAAAAGAAAAACAAAAGACTTTGAAAGAAATCAATGACCTGATAAAGTCCAAATCTGTGCTGAAAAGTCTGCTGAAAGAAAAATTTGACGGCACAAACGGAAAATATTTTGAAAGTATTATCGCAGAAAACAGAGAAAAGATTATCAGGGAAATATACCGTTACAGTCCGCTTATGTACAGAGGGTTCAGCAATACAAACCTGTTGTTTGCCGATGCGGGAAATCACGCACGGTTACAGAACTATACGGTTGACGAGGGCAGAAAGACAAGGTATCTCGGCTATTGCTTTGATAAGGATACTTTTGTCGGAGATGATATTCCCGAATTTGATTTTATTCCGTTTGCGTTTACAAAGACTTATGAAAGCTATTTTGTCAACAATAATTTCAGCATAAAGGATTTGGAACGTACAAACCATCAGCTTCAGGAAAATATACATCGTAATGAGGAAGATAAATCGTCAAGCACAAAATTGTATAAAGCTCTGAAAAATGCGGTTGACTATATAAACTATGATGTGGAAATCATTATAAAGCCACGAGATAAGGAACAGTATCAGACATTGTTCGTCAGAGCGGAGCGTCTGAAAGCACTGAGAGAGCTTGACTATAATATTAAATTCTATTACAAGGTCAACGATGATTTTTACTTTAATCTGGAAAATGAAGTTTATGAAAGCTGTCTTAATAATGTACTTCTGAATGACGTGATAGAATTTATGCTGAAGCTGTCAGTAAAGCAGCAGGCAGACGATATAAACACGGGTATGACAAGAACTCAGATTGATAAAATTATCAGGATAAACGAAAAATGGAGAGGAGCGTCGGATATGACAGATATTGACAGAGCAAGAGCTACAGGATTTTATGTTTCACAACAATTTCTCAAAGATAAAAACGAAAACAAACTCAATTCTTACAAGCAGAAGTTAATCAGTGCTATAGTTGCCCACGATTACAGCAGAATGAATGAGATTTTACTCAGTCTGTCATCTTATATAAATCAGGAATTAGGGTTTGCGTATGCGTTGTTTGAAAATCCCGAAGAAAATATAGGGCTTGCCTACGCATTTGCCAACTCATTAAGCCCGAAGCCTACAGATCCGAACAAGGACAATAATAAAGGAGAGTGAATGATATGTCAGCAAAAATAAAAGCAGTAACATTAACTATCGTTGCCAATATGACAAGTAACTACGGTGAGGGTCTTGGCAACATTTCCACAGTGCAGAAAATCTATAAGAACAACAAGCAGTATGCTTCAAGAAGTAAAGAAAGTCTGAAAAATGCGGTTTGTGTGCAGTCAGGATTTTATGACGATTTACAGACAGTAGTAAACGTTGCAGCACAGAAGCTTGCAGATGGGAGTACTAATGCCGCAAATAACAGAGCCTTGGAGGGCGGTTATCTTACCACAGGAGATTTGACTTACAAACGCAACAGTTCCTTTTATTTTACAGACGCAGTTTCTACAGACTATTTCATTAATGATACCCGTTTCCATAACAATCTGTATCTTGCTACAAATTTTGCTGAACACAACGATTACAATGTGCAAGCAGATGGTGGAAAAGTCGGATTGATGCCGTATCAGTATGAATTTGACAAGACGATGAAAATTTACAGTCTGACAATAGCGCTTGATGAAGTCGGCGTGGATAAGAACTTTGAGGAGGAAGCCAGCAGGGAGGAGAAAATTGCAAGAGTTGAGGCTTTGCTTGATACGGTTGCAAACCTTTCCTTACAGGTAAAGGGCAGTATGGACAATGCCGAGCCTATATTTGTTGTAGGTGGTCTTAGCAGCAGAAAGACGCATATGTTTGAAAATGCGGTCATCGTAAAGAATGCACATCTTCTTGTACAGCCGATAAAGGAAAAAATAGGGGATACATTCTCCTGCGGTATTTTCCGCAACGGTCAGTTTGCCAACGAGGACGAAATTATCCGTGAACTGTCGCCGAAATCCACAGTGCAGTTTTTCAATGATATAAAGGCACAGGTCAGGGATTATTACAATCAGTGAAATGGGGAAGTCATATGAAAGCGATAAGACTTCATTTGAAACAGAGCAGTGCCAATTACAGACGTGAGGAAACCGTAAATTGCCGTATGACATATCCGCTGCCGCCGTATTCCACTGTTATAGGAGCAGTTCACAAAGCCTGTAACTATACGGAATATCATGATATGGCGGTAAGCATACAGGGAAAATATTCGTCCTTACAGCGGAAGCTGTTCCGTGAGGACTGTTTTCTGAACAGCCTTTGTGATGACAGGGGCATTCTGGTTAAAATGTGTGACAGCGGTATTCTTTCCTCAGCGTATGAGGTTGCAGCGTCAGCCATAAAGGGACAGGGCAACAGCTTTGAAAAGGAAATCACGGTAAATGTTGTCAGCCGTGAGCTTCTGGAGGAATATAAGAGCCTGAAAACACTCGGTAAAAGAATTGACGAGGTAAACAAGAGGGTAAAGGCAAAAAAGGACAGGCTCAGAATGATGAAAAAAGACGGTGTTTCTCCCGAAAAAATCAAGTCATATCAGGCATTTGTCAAGGCACTTGAAACAAGGGTGAAGAACTATAAACAGAAATATTATACCGAACCTTATGCCTGTTTCAGAACACTGACCAAAGCCCCGAAGTGTTATGAACTGCTTTTTGATGTGGAGCTGATTATACACATTGTCAGCGATGATGAAACAATGAGCGATATTATGTCAAACATAGATAATCTCACGGCTATCGGCAGGGGAGAGGACTTTGTGGAAATTATCAGTGCCGAGGAAACCGAGCTGGACGAATTTTCTGTGCTGAGCAAAAAACGTGCATATGAAAACAATACCGCATCAGATAAGTTTATATCCTATATTCCCTTACAGATTGTCGGCAACAGGAAGTTTGTAAGAGCAGGTGACAGAACAAATCATCTCAACGGAACAAAATATCTTATAAACAAAAATTATACAGTTCAGAATAAAAAGAGGATATTCAATAAAATCCCTGTTTTATGTACGGGAGATTACAAAATCAGAAATGATTGTGACGGTGTGCTGTTCGACAGCTATAATGAAGAAATTATGCCTGTGTTTCTTGTATAAGATGAATGATTAAAAAATCTGTCGGGAATATTCATATAAGGGTATTCCCGACAGGAAGTGAAGAAGGTATTATGTGTGACTGATTTAAAACAGAAAACGGAAAATTTATATGCAAAATCCAACCCTGAGGAAACCATAAGGGAACATACGGATAATTTGCTTCATCAGGCAGAACTGCTGAAAAAATGCGGATATATTTCTGATGAAAGCCTTTATGAAGATTTGCTTGTAAGCTGTGAATATCACGATTACGGAAAGGTCAACGAGAAATTTCAGGAAAGAATACAAAGTCCGACATACCGAAGAATGACGGATACGGAAGTACCGCACAATGTATTGTCGGCATTTCTGGTTGACGAGGAAAAATGTAACGATTATATAAATGTACTGTTTGCGGTACTTCATCATCATTACCGCAGACAGTCGCCTGTAAATTATATCAACAGTAATTCAGATATTATTTTTGAAGAGCTTGAAAAGATAATGAACGGCTCGGATATTGAAGAAACTGAGGATTTTTTCGACAGCCGCAGTCTGGATTTGACATCAGATGTTGCCGACAAGCTGGAAGAGAAAACCGAAAACAAGAAAAATCTGATTTTACTGAAAGGCTTTCTGCATAAGTGCGATTACAGTGCCAGTGCAGGAACAGACTGCGAAATCAGAAACGATTTTCTGGACAGGACAATGCAGCAGTGGAAAGAAACATTACATATACAATATAATGAACTGCAAAAATTCTGTCTGGAGAACAGAGAGAAAAATATTATTGTCACCGCTCCGACGGGAATGGGAAAAACAGAGGCAGGTCTTTTGTGGTGCGGTGATAACAAGTGCTTTTTTGTTCTGCCGCTGAGAACGGCTATCAATGCGATGTATGAAAGATTTAAAAACAATCTGTTTACCGATTACAAAGAACAGGTAGCGTTATTACATTCGGATATGAAGTCTTACTATCTGAATGAAAAACAAAATGAGTATGAGAAAACTGATGAACAGGGAATAGATTTTGATTACATAAACCGAAGCAGGCAGTTGTCTATGCCGATAACGGTATGCACACCCGACCAGATATTCAGTTTTGTGCTGAAATATCCCTCGTATGAACATAAACTTGCAACACTGTCCTATTCAAAGCTGATTATTGACGAAATACAGATGTATACTCCCGAATTACTTGCGGCGGTAATGTACGGTATACAGATTATAAGGTCAATGGGCGGAAAAATTGCTGTGCTGACCGCTACTTTACCGCCGTTTGTCAGATATGAATTGCAGAAAATTTACGGAGATGATTATGTCGGACAGGATTTTTCGGATTACGGCATTGTCCGACATAATCAGAAAACTTTTGAAAAAGAAATGACGGCACAGGATATTATTTCCGAACTGGATAAAAGAAAGAAAGAAGAATACGGCAAAAAAATTCTTGTAGTATGCAATTCCATAGATGTTGCCGACAGAATTTATGCTCAGCTTAAAGAGTATTATCAGAACGAATTTGAAGTACATTTATTTCACGCTCATTTTATACGCAGGGACAGAAAAGAAAAGGAAGCGGCAATTCTGAAAGCGTCCGCAGACCGTACAAAAAAAGAAATATGGGTTTCCACATCTGTTGTTGAGGCAAGTCTTGATATTGATTTCGATATTCTGTTTACGGAGCTTTCGGACTTGTTTTCACTGTTTCAGCGTATGGGGAGGGTCAACAGACACGGCAAAAAGCCGTATGACAAAACCAACTGCTATGTATTTACGGAGTTACAGGGAAATGCAAAGCGTTTCAGCTTTTACGATAAAGATATTTACCGACTTTCCGCAGAAGCGTTGAAAGACACTGAGGACGGTATTATTGATGAAAAGCAAAAGAAATATCTGATTGATACATATTTATCATTGGAGAATGTCAGAAAGACAGCGTATCTTAAAACCTATTCTCAAACGTTGAAATACTACAGGGAATTAGATGACTATATAGAAAAAGATGCCGAAAAATTCAGAAAAATCCTGTCTTATGATGTCATTCCGAAAGAGGTATATCAGAGCAACAGAGAAGCTATAAAAAATGCCGAAATGACGGTATCATCAGGTTATCGCCTTCCCGAAACTGAAAAAACAGGACTGTCGGAAGCGGAAATCAAAAGGAAAATTTCACAGAACAAGCTTATCGCAAGAAATATTATAGAAAGCTTTATGGTGCCTGTATCACTTTACAGGGTACGCAGCTTTAAGGATTGGAGTCTGAGTAATGACAGACTTGGCATTACTGTTATCGGTAACTGTCGGTACGATAATGAAAACGGTCTGATTTTTGATAAATCAGCGGTAAATAAGGGGAAATCTGCTGACAATGTGCCTGATGATGACAGCAACGACAATTTCTTCTGAGGTGGGGTATATGGATAAGGAAAGAATATCCGGTATGCACATTTATTACTATTTTGTTTGTAAAAGAAAGCTGTGGTATTTTACACATCAGCTCGATATGGAAACCGAAAATGAAGATGTCCGTATCGGGAAATTTCTTGATGAAACCACCTATCAGAAATGGGATAAGCATATTATGATTGACGGTGTTATCAATATTGATTATATTGCCGAACACAAGATGCTGCACGAAATCAAAAAAAGCCGAAAAATTGAAGAAGCAGGCGAATGGCAGATAAAATACTATCTGTATTATCTCAGAAAAAGAGGTGTTACAGGGCTTACGGGAAGAATTGATTATCCGCTTCTGAAACAGGGCAAAAATATCGTACTTACACAAGAGGACGAAGCACAGCTTGAAATTATTTGTGATGATATTGTCAGAATAACGGAAAGTCAGTGTGTTCCGCCAATGGAAAGCAGGAAAATATGTAAGAAATGTGCCTATTATGAGTTTTGCTTTATATAAGGAGGGTGATTGTATGTCGAGAAGATATTATTTATATTCAGCAGGAAGTATCCGTCAGAAGGATAAAACCATAGAGTTTGAATCGGGAGAAAATAAACGCTCTGTTCCGATAACAGATATTGATGAAATTTATGTGATGAATGATATGAAGCTGACGACAAAACTGCTCAATATTCTGTCACAGTATGGTATTCCGATTCACTTTTTTAATTATCATGAATTTTACATCGGCAGCTTTTATCCGAGAGAAAGCAAGCAGGCAGGAAAGCTTCTTGTACAGCAGGTGAGTGCCTATACCGATACGGAAAAAAGATTGTATCTTGCTCAGAAAATACTTCAGGCAGCGGCAAAAAATATTTACCGTAATCTGAGGTATTATAACGGACGTGGTAAGGACTGTACGGAAGCTATGGATAAAATCTTTCATCTGATTCCAAGTCTTGAAAAGGCTCGGACGATTGAGGAGCTTATGGGAATTGAAGGAAATATCAGGAGAGAATATTACTCAGTCTGGAATGTTATCATAAATCAGGATATTGATTTTACCAAAAGGGTATATCACCCTGCCGATAATATGATTAACAGTATGATTTCGTTTGTAAACTCTATGATGTATACTCAGGTATTATCGCAGATTTATAAAACTCAGCTTAACCCTACAATCAGTTTTTTACATCAACCCGGAGTAAGACGTTTTTCTCTCGCACTTGATGTGTCGGAAATATTCAAGCCTCTTATCTGCGACAGGCTCATATTTTCCTTGCTTAACCGCAATCAGATTACGGAAAAGAGCTTCGTTCAGGATTTTAACGGTCTGCGAATGACTGAAAAGGCATCGAAAACGATTGCCGCCTCTTTTGATGAAAAGTTAAATCAGACTATCAGACATAAGGAGCTTAATCGTGAAGTTTCATATCAGTATCTTATAAGACTGGAACTTTATAAAATCATTAAATACCTTATCGGAGAAAAAGATTACAACGGCTTTGAAATATGGTGGTAAGTCAAAGGGGGTTGTTGGCGAGGTTGTTGAGTCTGATAACAGCGTCTTTGAAATATGGTGGTAAGTCAAAGGGGGAAATATTGTGTATGTGCTTCTGGTGTATGACATAGAAACAGATGAGCAGGGCAGAAAAATTATACAAAGGGTTTTTAAAATATGTAAAAAATATCTTATACATATTCAGAATTCTGTCTTTGAGGGAGAAATAAGTAAGCCTGATTTAATTTTACTGCAAAAAGAACTGGACTGTTATATAAGAAAAGATAAGGATTCTGTTATTGTGTTTCAGTCAAGACAGGCACGATGGCTAAAAAAAGAATTCTGGGGTAAAAAAGATGATAAAACTTCAAACTTTTTATAATCTGTCGACCGTTGATACAACAAAAAACACGGGAGGTTGACAGATTGAAAAAAGCTTTCTGCTATCGCATATCTGATTGATATTTTTAATAAAATATCAAAAAAAGCGATATATTTTCAGGGGGGTTGACAAAACAGCGTGCTTATGTTATCATAAGTACGCTGTAGAAAATGCGACGGCTTTTAATCTATCCATACTGGAATGTAAATAAAAAGAATTTTATATTAAATGCGATAAACTTATACGCTTTTAATCTATCCATACTGGAATGTAAATAAGTATTAATAAACCGTGAGAAGCTTCGTGCAAAACCTTTTAATCTATCCATACTGGAATGTAAATTTGCATTTTGTGAAATGCCATTTCGATAGTCGAAAACTTTTAATCTATCCATACTGGAATGTAAATTATACATCAAACATATGTTCTATTGACAAGCGAAAATACTTTTAATCTATCCATACTGGAATGTAAATTCTGTTCACACGTTTTATTATACGTTCGGTTATGTCTTTTAATCTATCCATACTGGAATGTAAATGAATAAGGTCGACAATACCAACGGCTTTGGCTCTGCTTTTAATCTATCCATACTGGAATGTAAATATATAGACGGAGCAAATTTAAAAGGTTTAATGTTGGACTTTTAATCTATCCATACTGGAATGTAAATATTGAAACTGGTTGAAATATTGA
>ONBJ01000020.1 GCA_900316025.1 uncultured Eubacteriales bacterium | reverse complement strand
ATATCTGTTCTCCGTATCAAAGAACCCTAACTGTATATTTCTCATACTTCTATTATAACGCTTTCTCACTCTTTTGTATAGGGGTTTTTAGAGATGCCCATTATTCAAATTAGACGAAACCAACAAAGGAATAAATTCTCATTATCCGAATAAAAAACATTGTTATCTGTTAATACTTGTTTTTAATCAGTTTGCTGTAAAATAGTTGGCAACGGATTAAAATATTTATGGTGCAGCATCACGCTGCTTGAATTAGCTTGTTCGGTATAGTATAATAAAATCAATATATAATTGGTTGGGTGTAGTTATGAAAAGATATAGAGTTTATATTTACGATAATGAGGAATACTTTGATATATATAACGAGGCAGAAAAAGAGTGCAGAAATGTGCATAAGGGCTTTTATTTGCAGGAGCTTTGCGACTTTGCAAGTATGAAGCATAGTTCTGTAGCATATTTGAAGGAGTATTTGCATCTTAATCAGGTCGTATCGGAAAGGATAAAGTCAGGCAGCAGTGATGAAGCCTTGTTACCGCTTGAAAAAATCGGCTGTGGTTTTTGCTGTTTCTATAATGATGCTGTAAACTCATTCAATGATATAAGAGAGCCTGATCTCCTATCCTCAACTTGGCTGCAACAAGAAGCTGACAAAATAGAAAGCCTTCAGGAAGAAGTAAATACATACATTTCAAACCTTGTTTTCGGCAAAAGAAATCCGCTTTCGTTTCAGTCTGAGCTGAATATTGAAGTTATCAATATCAACGGCGAAAACTGCAAGGTACTTTATCCGAAAAGCATATATGATATTTTTTATTTCTTCTTGTTTGAGATAGTAGATAAGGATATTGTGTTTAAGATCTGCAAACGCTGTGATAAGTACTTCCCTTGTCTTTATAATAAGAATATTCAGTTCTGTGACAGAGTTGATGCTGCATTGGATAAAACCTGCCGTGAGATAAAACTTGAAACTCTTCCGGATACAGATGATGTAAAGCATAAGGCTGATGTTATGGAATTGTTCAAGCGTACTTATGAACGTGTCCGTCATAGAGTAAGAAGGACAAAGGAACAGCAGAAGAAATATAAAGAATGGTCTAAGGAAGCTCGTTCTTTAAGGGACAGATGTATTAGCGGAGAGATAACGCTTGATTATTTTGAAGAATGGCTGTCAAAGACCGAACAGGAAATGATGTAATGATATTATGAGCATAGGAATGAAACGAGGAACGGTATATCTTGAGCCGCATCAGTCAGAGTGGGAAATAGCCGCCGAAGAAACGATAAGCACACTCAAAAACATACTCGGCAGCATAGCCGCAGATATTCAGCACATCGGCAGCACTTCCATTAAAACCATAAGTGCCAAGCCGATCATAGACATTGCTGTTGCCGTGAACAATTATGAGCTTATTCTGAGTAAGCGTGATGTGCTTGAAAAGGCAGATATTGTTTTTCGATTTGACGAACGACCGGAACAGCTTCTGTTTGTTATGGGCGATTTTAAAAAGGACACACGCTCGCATCATATCCATGTGGTGCTTTACGGCTCTGATGAATGGAATAATTACATCAATTTCCGTGATTATCTGAACAGCAATATGGAAGCTGCAAGGGAATATGAAGCGGTCAAGCTCAGACTTTCGGAGCAGTATCCTGACGACAGGATAGCCTACACCGACGGCAAGCAGGAAGTTATAAACAAGCTGCTTGAAGAAGCTCGTATTTGGAAAAGCAAACAATTATCTGAGTAATTGGGACTTGAAGTCCCACATGACGATAGAAACGCCGTGTCTCCCAAACACCAGAACGGGAAACACGGCTGAACTATTTTAAAAGGATATTGATAATTTACAAGAACTGATATATAATAATATCAAATCACGATTTACTAAATCACGATTAGAATTGAGGTGAGAGTATGTTTATCGGCAGAAAACGGGAGTTGCAGTTTTTAGAGGACAAATATAACAGCAAGGGCGGACAGCTTATTGTGCTGTATGGTCGCAGGCGTGTGGGCAAAACGGAAACGTTGCGTGAGTTCTGCAAGGGCAAGCGGCATATTTTCTATTCCTGTCGGGAGGTTTCGGATAAATTGCAGCTCCGCAGTTTTTCGGAAAAGCTGCTGAAAGAGAACATCCCTGCGGCAAGCTATATTAAAGAGTTTTCAGAGTGGGAGAGACGGCTCTGAAAAGCGTTCTTGACCTTCCTTACGGTGATGAAAAGAAGCTGCTTATCATAGACGAGTTCCCCCATATGTGTCGTGGCAACGAGAGTATTCCGTCTGTCCTGCAAAACCTGTGGGACGAGCTGTTCAAGGACGAGAATATCATGATCGTGCTTTGTGGCAGTGCTATGAGCTTTATAGAAAAAGAGCTGCTTGCGGAGAAAAATCCCCTTTACGGCAGAGCAACGGGCATTTACAAAATGGAAGCCATGTCCTTTTATGATGCGGTACAGTTTTTCCCGAACTATACCGACAGAGATAAGATAATTGTCTATTCAATACTCGGCGGCATTCCTCATTATCTGAGGCAGCTTTACGCTGATTTGCCTTTGGAGGAGAATATCAAGCGTAATATACTGACAAAGGGCTGTGTGCTGTACAGCGAGGTAGAGTTCCTGCTCCGTCAGGAACTTCGTGAAACACCCCTTTACAATTCTATCATTGAGGCTGTGGCACTCGGCAACACAAAGCTGAATGACATAAGCGTGAAATCTTTGGTTGACGATACCTCAAAAACAAGCGTATATCTGAAAAATCTGATCGAGCTTGAGATCATCAAGCGTGAGTTTTCAGTTGATGACGGTATGAAGGAGCGGGCAAATACCAATCGTGGGCTTTACCGCCTGACAGACAACTTTTTCCGCTTCTGGTATGCCTTTGTATTCACCAATTATTCCGAGCTTGAAAGCGGCGATGCAGACGGCGTATTCGAGTATGCGATAAAGCCCAATCTTCACGAATTTGCATCCTTTGCATTTGAAGATGTATGCCGTGAGTATGTCCGCAAAATGCAGCGAGCCGGACGGCTGCCGTTCCGCTATCAGAGAATGGGACGTTGGTGGGGTAAAACAACTGTTCGCCGGAAAGACAAATCGGAAGTGCAGGAGACAGAAATCGACCTGCTTGCCGTCTCTCAAAAGGCGGATCAGTACCTTGTTGGCGAGTGTAAGTTCAAGGGCAGACCGTTTAGCTTTGCAGAGTATCTTGATACATCAGCAAAATTATCCCAACAGAAAGAAAAAGCGGAGTTTTTCTATTACCTGTTTTCCGAATCGGGATTTGATGATAACCTGATCGCAGAAGCTAAGAAGGACGAGCATCTGACGCTTGTAGGAATTGAGGAGGTTGTTAGTGGTGGTTGATGATTAGCAGTCATACGATATATTAAAAAATCGGCACAGTCAAGCCAATGAAATTCAGGCTCAGACTGTGCCGTTCTGTTTTTGTATCGATACCAACATAAAGACTTTGAATAGCAAGAAGTCACAAGGGTACAAGCTATACCGGGTGTTGTACTCTTGTACCCTTGACCTCTTGAAAACTTTTCTTTAATTTTATTTACTGACAGAATAAAAAAACTTTCTATTATCTTCCAAAAAACTGACCTCAAATTTCGTAAATTGTTATAGTGCATCAAGATAAATCAACAAATATTCTCTATAGAAAATTTATAAATATTTGTGTAAAATATATAAAAAATATAATTATAATAACGATAAACAAGGATATTTATACAGTTGTTCTGTATCCCAATACGAAGAAAAGGCAAATAAATCAACATTTGTCATAGCCAACAGGTAAGGTCGAGAACGCTGTTTTCATAGAAAAACACTCCTTCTTTTTCTGTTGGTAAATCACTATAAGGGGTATCAGGTGGGCAAGAGGTCAAGGGTACAACAGTATAATGCCCGGCACTGTGTATACCCTTGTAAACTCTTGATCTAAAAACTCGATAAGAGTTCTTATTTTATTCAAAAATTATTGATAAATATCAATTACTTTTAATTTCTTCTTAATACATTTCTCCCTGAATTTCGCCGCACCGCCCGTGATCTTATGCACATAGCAGACCGCAAAACAGGACTGCTGTATCATCCAATCGTTTCTCTTGCTGATAGCAAATTTCTTTGGTACATTCTCCATACCATCAGGGAAGAGAGTATCTTCTCCATAGACTTCTTGGATATGCTCATCCGGCATATAGGCAAGGACAACGGTATATCTGATTTGCGGATATTTCGCTTTCAGCTCTTTCAAAACAGAATAAACCATATTGTCAAATTGTCCCTGATTACCAACATAAAATTCTGTAACACTGTCCTCTGTAATCAGCTTTTCGATTATTGATGTCAGCTTCGGTCTGATATTGTGTGTTACCTCACGGTGTCCGAAGAAGCAGCAAGTCTTATTCTTTTCCATATACATCACCTATTCAATCTGATATTTAAGATATAATATCTACTTTAATTAGATATTATAACATAAATTGATGAATAGACCAAATATTATCGGTAACCATGTATAGTAAAATTATATACGGTGATGATTATGGAAAAGAACGATTTTGCTAAACGATTAGCCGATCTACGCACAGCAAAAGGTGTATCTGCAAGGGATATGAGCCTTTCTTTAGGTCAGAGTGCCGGATATATCAATAACATTGAAAACGGCGTAAATCTGCCCTCTATGGCTGTTTTCTTCTATATCTGCGAGTATCTTGGTATCACTCCGAAAGAGTTTTTCGACACTGATAATGCCAATCCTGAAAAAGCATTAGAGCTTTATGAAGTAGCCAAACGCTTGAAATCCGAGCAGTTGGAACACCTTATCGCCATAGCAAAAGGCTTACAATGAAACCCAACAGAAAATAAAACAGCAGGAGCATCAGCCTTTGTTATCAAGGTTTGATACTCCTGCTTGTCTACTCTCAGAAACAAGTTGTTATTCTAAAGCCTGTACATAGCAACTTTTTCTAAGAGTTTTTTTCGTTCTTTCCAATCGGGCATTAGTATTGTAAGAAAATCATAAAAGTGTTTTGAATGATTTGGGTGAATAAAATGACAAAACTCATGCATCACCACATATTCGATACAGTTTCTCGGGGCTTCTAAAAGCTGTTTGTTTAATGTAATTACACCTTTTTTGGCTAAACATGAACCCCATCTTGTTTCCATATTTCGTATTCTTAATGCAGGAAAGGAAACATTATATTTTTGAAAAATAGGATAGATTTCCTCAACAATTTCGCTAAAGACAATTTTGCACTGTTTATTCATATATCGATCAACAATGCGTTTTTTTCTTTCAGTATCTTCAGGATTTTTTACTTCAAGATAAATATTTATTCCATCAGACGAAATAGAGTCTTTTTTAGCTTGAGATACTTGAAGTCTTAACGATCTTCCCTGTATATAAAATGTTTCTCCGCTTACATATTTTTTGGGTTGAGGCTTATATTCTGCTAATTCATTAAATCTTTTAATTGCATTTGTAATAAACGAGGATTTACTGCGGACAAAACTATCTATTTCTTCAATCGGAACAAGATTATCGGCAGAAACATATACGCTTCCATCGTTTCTTATTCTTAGGTTGAGGTTTTTGACGGATTTACGCTCAAGCTGATAATGAATCGTCTGATCGTCTATAAACAGTTGTCTGCTTGTTAAGTTACTCATATCATCAGAACCTCCGCAGGGCAACAGTCTTGACATTTTCGATTATTTTATCAACGATTTCAAAGGGAACAACAATCCCTTTTTCTTTTTCATATTCATAAAATAGATCGTCAATATCCTGAGAGATACGGTCATGTATTGTTTTGTTTGAGGACCAGTCCACCTGACTGTGTCCGGCAATGATGGCTGTAATTCTTTCAGCTATTTCGGCTATAAAATCAGATGTTCCTACATCAATATCAGAATCGCTGAAAATGGCATTCAATACTCCATAAAAGGCTTGTGCATGAACATTATTCTTTATGCGTTCAGGATAGCTCACACTGCTTTTTCCTGTCTGATAGTCTTTGAGTATTTCCTGCATTTTTTCATAGTATTGTGCTTCTGAAATAACCTGATTTTTATAAAGCTCGAGGACTTCTTTGATGCGTTTGGAAAAGCTATCATAGTAGGCAGGATTTTCATCTCGTTTTTCACTCAGGCTTTTTGCCATTCTGCTTTGAATGGCATCAGCTTTTGAACGCATAGTTCCGAGTTCTTTCAGTTCCTGCTCAAAAGCATCTCTGTTAAGTATATCGATCGGATTGGTTATTTGCTTTAGTCCGGCAACAGATAAGTGTGTATCAAGCAAATTTTGCATTAACGGTTCATATTCCTTGAAATCTATTGCATCACCGTATCTGATTTTTATACTTCGGCGTACTTTTGAAAAGAAAACAAATGTTTCCTGATACTTCTTTATTTCATCTTTTGGTAAAGCATTATAGACCTTTTCGGAATTAAGAACAATATTCAGTGAGCGACCGAATGAACAGAGAAGCTGATAAAATTTTTCTCTGACCGTGTTTTCGGCAAGAAATACTTCAACAGCCTCTGAGTCGGTAATATCAGCAATGCTATTAAACAACCCAATCAACTGCGAGAAATTGTTTCTTATCTCGCCTACTGATGACATTACATCAACAACTGCTCCTTTCAGATCACCGCTGTCAAACTTTTCAAGACCTGCTCCGCTGTACATATCCATAGCGGTATCTAATTCTTCTATAAGTCCGCGATAATCAACGATCAATCCGTAGTCTTTGCCCTCGCACAAACGGTTTGTACGGGCGATAGCCTGAAGCAGTGCGTGTTCTTTCAGTTCTTTGTCGATATACAATACCTGACAGATAGGTGCATCAAAACCGGTCAGTAATTTACTGCAAACGATCAGAATATCAATCTCACCGTCACAGAATTTATTTTTTATGGT
Source organism: uncultured Eubacteriales bacterium (assembly GCA_900316025.1). Classification (GTDB taxonomy): domain Bacteria; phylum Bacillota; class Clostridia; order Oscillospirales; family Acutalibacteraceae; genus CAG-964. Next base: position 22,831 of record ONBJ01000020.1, on the reverse strand, counting down.
TTCTTCATATTGGTCTGCATCTCCGTACAGCCTCATCATTTTATTCCAGTAAGCTACAACTAAATCATCTGTTTCTTCGTCTATGTCGTCGAAGCCCTCACGCATATCAGGGGAAGATATGACAACAGCACTGGTAATATCTCCGAATGCTTCAAAGCAATTCTGATATCTTATAGCATCACGCTTATAATTGGTAGCAAGCATCGCTTTGAAACCGGTGCTTTTGAAACCATTAATAAAATGCTCGTTTATGTCGAGTGCAATTCTTTTTATGCGTGCATCAGTTGAAGTCAGCCGGCGTATGCTGCTCCACTTTTTTCTCAGATCTTCCTGTTGTGCTTCTGTTAATTTCTTTGTGGTCTGATTGAACCATAAGTCAATGTTTTCTTCATCGACCTTCTGATCGACAAAACGACCTTCATAGATCAGCGGAACAATAGCTTTATCATCTACGCCGTCTTTGATCGTGTATTTATGAATCAGCCTGCCGAATTTCACCATCGTGTTTTTTTCGCTTTTCATCAGAGGTGTTCCGGTAAATCCTATATAGCAGGCATTGGGAAATACATTACGCATTTTTGTTGCCATCAGACCATAGTTTGAACGGTGGCTTTCATCGACAAGGACGAAAACATCCCTCGACATGACTTTTGTATTCTGTTTTTCTGCTGCATTGAATTTGTTGATAATACTGGTAATGATATCCGCTTTGGAATCATTCACAAGTTCCACAAGATGACGACCGCTTGTTGCACGAGCCGGATTCAATCCCGTGTGAGCAAAGGTGTTTGCGATTTGTTTATCCAGTTCTTTTCTATCGGTAACGATTACCACACGGGGATGACAGTAAGCCATTTCCATGAGCAGATATTTCGCAAACATAACCATAGTCAGACTTTTTCCGCTTCCCTGAGTATGCCATATCACACCGCTTTGTCTGTTGCCGTTTTCGTCGTTTGTATTTATCGTTCTGATAATTTCTTTGATTGCAAAATACTGCTGATAACGGCATATCTTTTTTATATTGCCGTCAAACAGAACAAAATATCTGATAAGCTCTTTTACACGGCTGAAACTGAACAAAGAAATAATATTGCTGTCCTGCACTGTGGGCAGACGGTCGGAAATAAGCCTTTCCTGCTCGGAGTTCAACCACTTTGTATCTTCTTCTTTCCATACATTCCAGAATTTTTTTGCAGTTGCCGTTGTAGCGTATTTTACTTCATTCTTGTTTGTAGCCATAACGATCTGGGCAAATTTATAAAGCTGGGGAATGTATTCGGCTTTTTGATTACGGATAGTCTGTTCAACAGCCTGTTCCACTGAAATATCCGGCTTTTTACATTCTATCACAGCAAAGGGAATACCATTGATAAAGAGAACGATATCCGGGCGTGCGTTGTGTTGTTTATCCTGACTATCCACAGCAAATTCTTCTGTGACATGAAAAACATTTTTGCTGAAATCATCCCAGTCAATGTATTTCAGATTAAAGCTCAGAAGCTTACCTTCGCCGACTGTTTCGGGATAGCTTTTTCCGAGCAGTAAAGCATCATATATCTTTTCGCTTGTCCGTACAAGACCATCAATCAATGGTTCATCAAGGTCTTCTATGGCACGTTCTATATTTGCTGATGAAAACTCATTTTCTGTTCCGGCATAAGTATATTTGTTTAATCTGCGTAATTGTCCACGAAGTACATCTTTCAGTAGTATATGATAACCGTCGCCACGCTGTTTCTGGCAGTTTTCGGGCGAAATATAGGTATATCCCATAGCTTTCAGCAGTTCAATAGCAGGTTCTTGGCTGATATTTCGCTCAGTATACAGATTATTAAGCATTACCTCATCCCCAATGTTCTCATAAGTTTAACTATCTCAACAAATGCGTCTGCCCTTTGAGCGGCAACATCAACACAATATTTCTTGTATTCTTTTTGTTGTCTCGTTAATGTAGGGTCGCTTTCAATCTGATTTTTTAGTGCAGCCTTATATACTTCATGTTGTAACTGTTCCAATAATTCATTTTCTGTCATTCTTTTACCCTCACTATCCCTGTCAGCAAAAGCTGTTGCAGGGCTTTTTTCTTTTTCTTTTCTTCTTCACACTTACGCTGATGAAGGGTGATAAGGTGGTCGAGGTCTTTGAAAAACGCACCGATAGTCTGCTGTTCTTCATATATAGATGATACAATTATATCTCCGGATAACCATTCATCTTCCGAAATATTCATCGTATTTTTTGCCCCTTTTCGAACCAATGGACTGAGGTAATTATTAGTCTTGTAGGGTAAATCAAAAACACGATATATAAACTCTGCATCGTTTCCGTTTATAGCTTTGTTTACAATGTAAAGTGGCGAAACTACGCCGATTTCATCACGAACAATCTTGATTATTCCAAAGGGTTTTGCCTGTAAAGGTGAGCGTGTATAAACTATGTCACCTGTGCTAACAATCTTATAATTTGAAATATCAGCACCCGCAAAACTTCTGCCCTGAAATCTTATTTGATTTACACACCCAAACTCATCTGATACAGACAAAACATCTTCTTTGGTGTATCTATCTCCATTCTTATGAGTTGATATTTCCAATACTTCGCCTAACTTACGCTGTTCCCAAGCGTCAGTAAAACCTTTGAAACGTATTTCGGGATATTCTTCTCCGTCTTTTGGAAACATTTTTTGAAGATAATACTTTTTCATACGCTTTAGCTGTTCTGTTTTTCTTTCGCACAATTCTATTATTCTGTCTTGTGCTGAAAGGATATTGGCTATTTTTTTCTGTTCCTCCAATGGTGGAACAGGTACTATACAACTGTAAAAATCCCTCTCTGTAAGGTTGAGAAGTCCATCATCACGCACTCCATGATTTATAAAACGGTAAAGTTGGGAGTTTAAAAAGCCTGCAATAAAAAGCTGTTCATAGTATTCGGGACAGCCTTTTGCAATCCGGAAACTTTCAAACACATTCGGAACAGCAGCTTCTTCTCTGTCATTGAGGCGATATATACAGCCCTGCGGATAGGATTTTGAATTTCCCTTATTGTAAGAAAAATCACCTTTGCGAAGAACTATGTATTTTTCATATTGCTTGCCGGAAAGTTCCTTGCCAAATTTTTTTGCTTGATTAACAAATCCGATACCGGCGGAAATGCTTAAGGTTTCATATTGGTTTTTTCCTGCTGTTTCTGTTAAAATTTCTGCAATTTCATAGAGCTTTGCATTACTCCAATCACTCTTTAATATGCCAATTGGAGTATTTTTATAGCCTTGCGGTATTTCGCCGGCTCGTATTTGGGCAAGGCGGGTTTTTATTTCTGGCTTCATTTCTTTTTCCTCACCTTTTCTTTATCTTCGGAAATTGAAGAGATATCATTTAACAATTCTTCTTCATCGTGGCGAGCAATATACCACTTTTCCAAAAGCAATTCAATAAGACGTAAAAGTTTTTTGGCTTCATCAGTGTCAATGTCGATGATTAAATTTACATCACTTTCCATATGAGCGCCGATATTGCCGAGTTTGCGTAATCCGTCTATTGCTTTCCACTGGGAAACTGAAATCTTGTCCTTTAATGAAGTAATTTCAGCATTGAGATTCTTTTCTTTAATGTTCCAAAAATCATGAATCATACCTTGTAAACATCTACGCAATAAGGTGGCAGCGGCTTTTGGGCTGGCTTCAATAATCATAACAGCTTCTTCATAATCTTGGCGAATCTGTAAAGGAATGTATGACGGCCACAGCTTTATTACAACCTGTGGAACAATATCTATTTGTTTTCCTGTTGTTCTGTTTATTGCAGTAACGGAAACTCTTTTGCATTTGTTATTTTTACAATATAATGTATATATGGAAAAACTACTTTCAATATTTCCTTCAAGTATAGGTGTCATGTTTCTATTATTGCCATTTTCAATAATATCAACTGAACTATAATATGCTTGGGCATGCCCACAAAACGGACAAACATAAGAGTTGGATTTTGTATCTATCTGAATCATATTTTTTCCTCCTCAAATTCCTAATTCCTTCAAATACTCCGCCATCTGTGCCTGAACCTGAGCAAGCTCTGCTTCGATATTGGCAATGTTCTGCTGAACTTCTTCAATATCCACAAGTTCTTCTTCCTCAAAGGTGTTGACATAACGGGGAATGTTCAGATTATAGTTGTTGTTTTTGATTTCCTCTCTTGACGCTAAATAACTGTATTTGTCAACTGTCTCATGGGCTTCATATGTATCAACAATACGCTTGATATCCTCATCACGCAGTATATTCTGATTTTTGCCCTTCTGGAAATTGCCTTCACCGGAAGCGTCTATAAACAAAACATCCGTTCTTGTACGACCTTTTTTGAATACTAATATGCAGGCAGGGATACCTGTACCATAAAACAGATTAGCCGGCAGACCGATAACTGCATCAAGTAAATTGAGTTCAATAAGCTTCTGACGAATCTTTCCTTCGCTTGCTCCCCTGAACAGTACACCATGAGGAAGGACAACCGCCATGCGTCCATCTCTTGCATCAAGGCAGTGCAGCATATGGAGAACAAAGGCATAGTCACCCTTTGATGACGGCGGTACACCTAATTCAAAGCGTTTCCAGACATCAAGAGAAGCTGACATTTTTTCTTTCTTGGCTTTTTTGTCAGTAGAAACATTGGATAAAAAGCCGCTGTCCCATTTATCAAGGCTGAAAGGGGGATTTGCAACAACAACCTGAAATGTCATCATGTTGTCATTCTCGGTATTCTGCGGATTAGCTAAAGTATCACCCTGCCATATACGAGCATCGTCAACACCATGCAGAAACATGTTCATTGTACAAAGAGCCCATGTCTGAGCATTCAGTTCCTGACCGTAAACAGCAACTTTTCCGCTTGGGACTTTTTTGTAAGCTTTCAGGAGCAGACCGCCGCTTCCGCAGGTCGGATCATATATTCTGTCGTTTTCTCTCGGCTTTACAAGAGTGGCAACTAACTCCGAAACCTGACTCGGGGTAAAAAATTCTCCGCCTTTCTTTCCTGCGTCAGACGCAAAATTTGCTATCATGTATTCGTATGCGTCCCCGATAATGTCGGAAGAATCAAGTTGGCTTGGTCTTAAATCAAGCTCGGCAAAGTCTTCCAGCAGGTTACGCAAGGTTGCATTTTTATCCTTGACATTGCCAAAATCTACCTGTGAATTGAAATCTATCGCACGAAATACATTTTGTAATTTACTGCTGTTTTCGCTTTCGATTTTTGACAGTGCTACATTGATTTTCTGACCGATTGCATTATTGTTCCTGTTTTCATAGAGGTAATCAAATGCCGATTCATCGCTGATAACGAATCTTTCACGGTTCATAGCACGCTCCACACGACGAAGATCACCGTTATACTGCTCCATATATTTTGCTTTTTTCTCTTTGGTGACATCACTCAGATACTTAACGAACAGAATAGAAAGTATGTAGTCTTTGTATCGTGAACTGTCAATTTTTCCTCTGAAGCTGTCACAAGCCTTCCAGAGTACACGCTCAATATCATTTCTTGTTGTCATTCATATTCTCCCCTTTTATTTCTTTGAACTTGTTTTGCAATATAAGGCTGTAATAACGCTCTTTTTCTTTTGCTAACTCCACAAGCAGCCTGCTTTCTTTCCTTGCTAAATTGTTTACTGCGGCTATTTTCTGCTGTTCGGAAATCGGTATCAGGTCAATGTCGTATTCAGCAAAAAACAGAGCTTTTACTGCACCCAGCATATTGCTACTTGAACTTTCAAACATTTCATGTTTTACCTTTGCAGTATTAAGAAGCCAATACAGATATTCCGGAAGCAAGACTTTATTATCAGTTCTGATTATAACAAAATTAGAAGAAACTACAATTCCTTCAGAAGCTTTGTCAATATATACAGCCGTGTAGGGAGTACTCAGACGAATTACAATGTCTCCTTCCTGAGTCAGATATTCTTTTGCAAGTTCTTCTTTTGCATCAAAAACATCCGTCTTATCAAGATCGATATATCCGTCAGGGTTTATCGAACGCAGAGTAAGCAACGGATATTTAGTTCCTTCACGAGCAAGTTTTCTGGATAATACAAGTCCGCTTCGGACAGAAGCTATTTCGTTTAATTTCACTTCATCACCTCCGTTGTCATGGATAATAAATAACAAGATGTATGCTAAATTATAAGCCTCTGCGGCTTCTACTATTGTTATACTTAATTGAAATCAATTTGTCAATACATTTTTATTGTAATGGGTAAAAAATAACAAAACTTCTGTATCAACGCATTAACACCGTCACCAAAATCATCAGGACTCCCGACATTTACCGCCGGAAGCCCTGAACTTTTTGAACGTGTTCTCTTTTTGTCGTAAATTGGTCGTAAATTTGTACACTTGCAGTCCGAAAACCTGATTTTATGCGGCTTTATTTTTCAAGCGGCTTCATAGTGGGGAATATGATTACATCTCTTATGGAAGCACTGTCTGTCAGGAGCATAACAAGACGGTCTATACCCATACCCATACCGCCTGTAGGTGCCATACCGTATTCAAGCGATGTAAGAAAATCCTCATCTATCATATTGGCTTCTTCATCGCCTGCTTCCCTGAGCTTTAACTGATGTTCAAATCTGCCTCTCTGGTCGATAGGGTCATTAAGCTCTGTATAGGCATTTGCAAGCTCACGCTTTGTTACGAAAAGTTCAAAACGTTCAACCAGTTCAGGCTGGTCGGGCTTACGCTTGGTAAGAGGTGATACCTCAACAGGATAGTCAATTATAAATGTAGGCTGCTGGAGCTGTTCCTCAACGTATTCTTCAAATGCACAGTTGAGTATGTTGCCCCATGTATCTGTAGGCTTTACTTCAAGATGAAGCTCCTTTGCAGCTTCTTTTGCCTTTTCGGTATCGCCTATAAATGCTCCGAAGTCTACGCCTGAATACTGCTTTACAGCGTCAATCATAGTCATTCTCTTGAACGGAAGTGAAAGGTCAACAGCTTCACCCTGATATTCAATTTTATCTGTTCCGTTTACGGCGATACAAGCCTCGTTTATGAGCTTTTCGGTAAGAGCCATCATACCGTTGTAATCGGTATAAGCTTCATACAGTTCTATGGTTGTAAATTCGGGATTGTGCTTTACGTCCATACCCTCGTTGCGGAAAAGTCTGCCTATTTCATAGACCTTCTCCATACCGCCGACAATAAGTCTTTTAAGGTAAAGTTCGGGAGCAATACGCAGATACAAGTCCATATCAAGTGTATTGTGATGTGTTATGAAAGGACGTGCAGCGGCACCGCCTGCAATAGTGTTGAGAACAGGCGTTTCAACCTCGATATATCCGCAGTCATCGAGCTGCTGACGGATTGTCTTTATAATTTTGCTTCTTGCTATAAATGTATTCTTTACTTCGGGATTTACCATAAGGTCAACATAACGCTGACGGTATCTCAGGTCGGTATCTTTAAGACCGTGATGTTTTTCGGGCAGCGGCAGCAGCGATTTTGAAAGCAGCTTTATTTCCTTTGCGTGTACCGAAACTTCGCCTCTGCGTGTTTTGAAAACAAATCCCTTTACCTCAACAATATCGCCTATATCCCATTTAGGCATCTGCACCTTGTAGGTATCTTCGCCGACATCGTTTATCCTTACATATACCTGCATTCTGCCGCTTCTGTCGAAAACATCTATAAAAGATGCCTTTCCCATATCTCTCCAGCTCATAATACGTCCTGCTATGCAGACATCTTTGTTTTCCATTTCTTCAAAGTTATCTGTTATATCCTTTGCCAGAGTGTCCCTGTCGCTGGTTGTTATCTTATAGGGGTCATTTCCGCTGTCCTGAAGGCTTTTAAGCTTATCTCTGCGTATCTGCAGAAGCTCGCTCAGTTCCTGCTGAGTGTTCTGTACGTCCTGTATATTCTGTTCGCTCATTATTAAATCTCCTTCCTCATAACCTCAAGCACCTGATATTCGATAATTTTTCCCGAGGGTGTTTCTACAGGAACAATATCTCCGGGAGCTTTGTCAAGAAGAGCCTTTCCTACAGGTGATTCATCAGAGAGCTTTCCTCTGAGGGGGTCTGTTTCGTTTGAACCTACTATTTCGTACACATATTCCTTGTTATTTAAGAGATTTTTAACTCTGACACCTGCACCGATACGTACTCTGCCCGTGTCAATGTCCTCAATTATGACTGCGTGTTTGAGCATAGCCTCTATTTCGGCAATTCTGCTTTCAAGTACAGCCTGGTCATTTTTTGCTTCGTCATACTCGGCATTTTCCGAGAGGTCACCGTAAGAACGTGCTATTTCTATTTTTTCGGCAATTTCGTCACGTTTAGTGGTTTTTAACTCGTCCAGTTCTCTTTCAAGATTTTCTTTTCCTTTTTGAGTAAGTCTAACCTCTTTGGGCATAAAAAATCATTCCTTTACAGTTTTATTGCAAACAAAATCAAATTTGCATATATGAGTTTAATTTTAGCATTCAAGCATATTTATGTCAAGTTTTAAAGTTCAACTTAACAGGGCAACCGCATGAAAAAATCCCTGCTTATTTTTATATTTCATTTAGTTTCGTGCGGTTGCCCTGCAATCTGCTTTACAGCTTTTTATTTGTTTCCGTCAAAGTCTGATACATTTTCATCAGTTCGGCAACACATTCACTTTCTGTCATTTTCAGCGAAAAACCATATGCCTGCATAACGGCTTTGTCATTCTGCTGATGTGCTTTGCGGAGTTCGGGTGGCATTGTGGTTTCATCGTACAAATCCGCAAGTGAGCTGTCGGGATATTTAGCTCTTGCGTCCAGTATGGCTTGTGCGGTCTTTTCTATTTTTGCTTTTTGTTCGGGTGTGGGACTGCACCACACAAAGTTATTATAAACAATATCTTTGGAATAGCGGTAGTCACTTTTTAATCTTCCGCAGACCGTTCTTACCCACGCCATATGTACATTAGAGGTCAAAACACCAAAATGATATAATGTTGCATCGGGTATTATTTGTACAGCATCTGTAACAATCGTTCCTCTTTCTATAAATCCAATCGGAATATATCTTCTATTCTCTGATGAAACTCGTGGAACAATAACAAAATCAACATCTGTAGGTTGAGTTCGCTGAGCAAATAACGTAGGAGTATCAGCAAATTTCTGTATTGCCTTTGCAACACTTGCGAGCCTTGTTTCTTTACATTTTTTAACTCTTTCTAAAACTCCGCTACATTTTTGTATTTCTTTTGGTGATACATCAACAAGCCAAAGGCAATAACGCTTTTTTCCTCTTATGTACTCCACTGCACCTAAAAGAGGCTTAATCCATTGTTTGGCAATTTGATTTTTTTGAACAAAATCTTGATAATCACTTTCTTCAATAATCAAAAATCCTCCATCAGCCGGTTTATTACCGTAAATCATTTTTGGAACGTCACAAATAGGTGTATTTCGGCTTGTTACAACAATATCAGGGGCATTTAATAAATAAGGGTTTATTTGTTCTACTTCTTTTACAATTTTATTATCAAACAATAATTTGTGTTTTCTATGTTTTGTTGAAAAACCAATGATAATACAATGTACACTAGCTTTAATGCTCACTTCACTATCCCATATGAAAGTTTTATATGCAAAATTAATAATCGCTCCATTCATAAATTGCCAAAATCTTCCTACTGTTTCACCTTGTGATATTGAATTAGTTGAAACAAAAGCAACTTCGATGTTCGTATGTTTTATATAGTCATTTGCAAGTTTATACCATGCACATACAAAATCGAGATTTTTTACATTTCCAAATATACTTGACATATCTGTTTTCTGTTCAGAAGACATATAAGTAAATCCCACAAAAGGCGGATTACCCATAATATAAGTTAATTTATCTTTCGGCACAACACTTTCCCAGTCAATACGCAAAGCATTACCCTCTGTGATGTTCGGGTAAGATTTCAACGGTAAAAATTCGATGTTCTGATTAAGAATTTTTTCTGTTTCCTGCAACATCTGATTTTCTGCTATCCATAAAGCTGTTTTTGCCACAGTTACTGCAAAATCATTGATTTCAATTCCGTAAAACTGAGAAATACTGACTTTGATGGGTTTGAAAACATCACCGATAATAATATTGTGGTTGTATTGCATAGCAATGGATATATTTTCCAGACGTCTTAGTGAAAGATAGGTTTCTGTAAGAAAATTTCCCGAACCGCAGGCAGGGTCTAAAAATACCAGTGCTGACAGTTTTTCTCTGAATGCTTCCAGTTTCTGCTTCCTTGTCTTTTGTACCTTTATTTGTGATATGGTATCCAGTTCTGTTTTCAGTTCATTGAGAAATAACGGGTCAATGACTTTATGTATATTTGTTATTGAGGTGTAGTGCATACCGCCCGAGCGTCTTGTTTCGGGGTTTAAAGTACTTTCAAATACCGCACCGAAAATTGTCGGGGATATTTCCGACCAGTTGAAACCATCGCTTGCGTTGTGTATCAGCAAATCCACAATTTCTTCGTTAAAACGTGGTATCTCTATGTTTTCGTCCGCAAACAAACCGCCGTTGACATACGGAAATGCTGCCAGTTCATCGTCCATATACGGGTCACGGTCTTCGGGTTTTGTATCCAGCACACTGAACAGCTCTATCAGTGCTTTTCGCACGTCTTTTGACTGAAAGCGTGATAAATAGTTTCCGAACATTTTATGCTCTCCGAAAATTCCTGCGTCCTGTGCATACAGACAAAAAACAAACCGCACACATAACATATTCAGCGATTTGAGTGTATCAGGATTTGAAGGGTCTTTATACTGTTTAAGAATTGTATCGTACAGTCTGCCGACAATTTCGCCTGCTTTTAAGGAAATTTCCATTTCTTTTTTGATATGTTCATTTTCCGTACTGACAAGAAACTGCAGACGATAATAATCTTTTTCGAGGTCTTTCAGAAAAATCTGTTCGGGTTCTCCGTTAGGTCTTTCCATATCATAAATCAGAAATTCTGAAAAATTACAAGTAATTATCCATCTCGGGTGCTGCGAAAGCGGCAGTTCCGTAACATAGCGTTTTGCCTGCTGAAACGGTGTCAGAAATGTTCCGTCCGATTGCTTTATGCCCTTTCTTAAATCTTTTCCTATACTTTTCTGTTCAATCATAACCTTTGTAGACTTAATATATCCGTCAATAAATGAAGTATGGTCAAGATGTACTTTATCCTCAAAGCTGATAAATTCCGCTATGTTATCCGCTCCATAAACATTGGTAAGCAAATCTATCCAGAATAAATTGGATTCCCCTTTTTCATATCCTCTGTCTTTCCATCTTTTTGCAAATTCCTTTGCAGCCTTCTGTTGTTCTTTTGCTGTCATCAAGTCACACATCTCCTTCTATTCCGCTTAAACTATATCATATTTTGCAATATTATTTCAACCATAAATCAACAATTTACGGTATGTAAAAAATAAAGCTGTCCTCTGTCTATTCAGAGAACAGCTTCTTTATTATATTCTATTACAACTCCGCTGATTTATCCAGCACTTTTCTGATTTTTGAACACAAGCTTCAGTAATATCGGACATAGAACTGATGTAATAACTATGAGCAGTATGGTAGGTACTAAGGGGTCAATACCGACAAGCTTGTTTCCTTCGTACAGGATAAGTCCCTGACCTGTTGCGTATATTGCAAGTGCAACTTCTCCTCTGGCTATCATACCGCAGCCGATAGTCAGCGATTCACGGTTTGAGTATCTGAAGCATTTTGCTGTGAGCGAACAGCCTGATATTTTTCCTATAATTCCAAGCGATACGAACACCAGTGCGAAAATAAGCTCGGATACCCTGAAATGGCTGAAATCCGCACTTATTCCTATATATGCAAAAAATATCGGTGTGAATATCATATATCCGCTGATTACAACCTTGCGGTCAATCAATTTTGTGTCGCTCAGACCGCTTATCATAAGACCTGCCATATATGCACCTGTTATTGAGGCGATACCAAAAAGTTTTTCTGCACAGAATGCGTAGAAAAAGCACATAGCAAGAGCAAAAATACCAATTCTTCTTGTTCCCGGATATTTCTCCTCAAGGTTTTTGAAAAATATCCTCAGTATTATTCCAAGTCCTATAGTGAAAACAAAAAATCCGAGAGCCTTAAGCAAGGTTACAGAGATATTTCCGCCGCCTCCGATACTTGTTACTACACTGAGCAGAATTATGCCGAGAACGTCATCTATTATGGCGGCACTCAGAACAGTTGTTCCGACTTTTGTATTGAGCTTGCCAAGTTCACGCAGCGTTTCTACTGTAATTCCTACACTTGTGGCAGCAAGTATCATTCCTACAAACACGGCATTCATAAATTTGCCCTCTGTAATATTGCCGCCCATAAACAGTAAAGCTCCGCCTGTTCCGAGAGCAACAGGTACAAGCACTCCTGCAAGGGCAACAGCCGAAGCTGCTGCTCCGCTCGTTTTCAAATCCTGAAGTCCTGTTTCAAGTCCGCTTGAAAACAGAATAAATACAACGCCTATCTGCGAAAGGCTTTTCAGAACATCCATCTCTACAGGTGAGGGAGTAACAAGCCCTCTGAAAGCTCCAAGTCCAAGCTGAGAGAAAACTGCAGGGCCTATAAGCAGACCTGCGATAATCATTCCTGCTACCTGTGGCAGACCTAGTTTACGCATAAGCATTCCCATAAGCTTTGTAGAAAGCAGTATCATTCCGCAGTAATACAGAATATTTACAACCTCAAATTCCATTTTTATCACCCTTATTTTTATAATTCAGTCCGATTTCTGCACAGGCTTTTCTCCTTCGACCTTCGGCAGATTCCAGCGAAATCTTGCAGCCAGAAAGCGAAGCAGCACAACAGCCGCAAATCCGAACAGTAACCCTGTTTCATTATCTACACCGTAACGTGCGAGTACTCCTGCAATAACCGCCCCTAATATGGAAGCAAGTGCATATACATGCTTTTTAAAAACCTCAGGTATACGGCTTGCGAAAATATCACGGATTAATCCTCCGCCTACACCCGTAATTACACCCAGAAATACCATAAGAAAAAGATTTCTGCCGTATCCCTCGGCAATAGCTACGGCAACTCCGTCAACGGTGAATGCCGCCACTCCCAGAGTATCAAACCAGAACATTATCATATCGTATGCTGCCGAAACTTTGACCGGTAGCTGCGGATGATTGAACATTACCAGAAAACACACAAGTCCTGTTGCGGCGGCGACAGCAACATAATAAGGACTTAAAAATGCCTGCGGCGGTATATGTCCTACAATTAAATCTCTCACGATACCGCCGCCTGTTGCGGTAACTATGGCAAGAACAATAACCCCGAAAATATCCATTTTTCGTTTAATGCCCACCAATGCTCCCGAAACAGCAAAGGAGAGAGTTCCCATAATATCGAATATCAGCAATAAAGTCTGCAAACAGAAAACCTCCCGTGGAAGTAATAATTTTCAGCCTTTTGTCGGTGTTTATGACGGCAAAGTAATACCGCTTTGTCGTATAAACCGTTATGTAAAGCTATTATACTGCACCTGAGCTTCTGTTTCAACATAATTTTATATTATAAAATATAACACAAAAAACAAATACTGATTTTGTACAGATATTTCCTCTGTTTATAATTTGTGTACGCACTCAAAAACCTTTGATTTCGGTAAAAATTTGTGTTGACAAAAGTCTGTTTATTTGATAACATAGTCATACCGCATATTGTGGGGTTCTGTAAGCGGATTTTATATCCCCCCCGTGCAGTAGCGAGTCTATAAGTAAAAGGTGGTACAGGATATGTACGCAATTATCGAAACAGGCGGCAAGCAGTACAAGGTATCCAACGGCGATGTTGTATTCGTTGAAAAGCTTGGCGTGGAGGACGATGCAACGGTTGATTTCAAGGTTGTTGCACTTTCAGATGATAACGGCATAAAGGTTGGTACTCCCTATGTTGAGGGTGCTACAGTAACAGCTAAGGTTATCAAGACAGGCAAGGCTAAGAAAATTACAGTTTATACCTACAAGCCTAAGAAGGGCGAAAAGAGAAAAATGGGACACAGACAGCCCTATACAAAGGTTGAAATTCAGTCCATCAATGCTTAATCATGATTGAGGTAAGCTTATACACACTGGCTGACGGAGATATGACAGGCTTCAGGCTTAAAGGTCATTCCGGATATGCCGAAAGTGGAAGCGATATAGTTTGTTCTGCTGTTTCATCGGCAGGACTTATGACGGCTAATACCGTAACCGAAATTATGAAAATATCTGCCGAAACTCAGGCAGATGAGGGCAATATAATGCTCCGAATTTTCTCTGAGGACGCAGCCTTATGCAGAGATGTTCTGCAGGGTTTTCGTCTGCATATGCTTCTTTTGGAGGAGCAGTATCCCGATTATATAATTGTAAAAACTACGGAGGTGTAACAAAATGTTAAAGATAGACATTCAGCTTCTGGCTCATAAAAAAGGTATGGGTTCTACAAAGAACGGTCGTGATTCCGAGTCAAAAAGACTTGGTGCAAAGCGTGCTGACGGTCAGTTCGTAAAGGCAGGAAATATACTTTACAAACAGCGTGGCACACACATTCATCCCGGTGAAAACGTAGGACTTGGCTCAGATGATACACTGTTTGCAAAAATTGACGGTGTTGTTCGTTACGAGCGTCTTGGTCGTGACAGAAAGCGTGTAAGCGTTTACGCTGTACAGCAGTAAGCTTTTCATTATACTGTTAAAAGACTTTTTTTGAGGACGGATTGAATATAATTCCGTCCTCTTTTTAAGCTTGAAATATGAAAGGTCGTGAGCCTTATGTTTGTAGATAAGACAAAAATTTTTATAAAAGCAGGTGACGGCGGTGACGGTGCAGTATCATTTCACCGTGAAAAATACGTAGCCGCAGGAGGCCCTGACGGCGGCGACGGCGGCAGAGGCGGAAGTGTCTTGTTTCTTGCTGATGACAACCTGTCAACACTTGCCGATTTCCGATACAAAAGAAAATACATCGCACAAAAGGGCGAAAACGGCAAAGCACGCAGAAGCTCGGGAAAAAATGCTGATGACCTGATAATCAAAGTCCCCAGAGGAACTCTCGTTAAGGACGCTGAAACAGGCAGACTTCTTGCGGACGTATCAGGAAAAGACCCTGTTCTTGTTGCAAAGGGCGGCAACGGCGGCTGGGGAAACATACATTTCGCAACACCTACAAGACAGGTTCCACGTTTTGCAAAGCCAGGTATGCCGGGTGAAGAATACGATGTAACCCTTGAACTCAAGCTCCTTGCTGACGTAGGATTGGTAGGTTTTCCTAATGTCGGAAAAAGTACGCTTGTATCTGTCGTAAGTCAGGCAAAGCCCGTCATAGCAAACTATCACTTTACCACAATAACCCCTGTTCTGGGCGTTGTAAGTATGGGTGAGGGCAATTCATTCGTAATGGCGGATATTCCCGGACTTGTAGAGGGTGCATGGGAAGGAACGGGACTGGGACATCAGTTTTTACGTCATGTGGAGCGATGCAGAATGCTTGTCCACGTTGTAGATGTATCGGGCAGTGAAGCCCGTGACCCCAAAGAGGATTTCGTCATTATCAACCGTGAACTTGAAAAATTCAATCCCGAACTTGCCAAAAGACCTATGATAGTTGCAGGCAACAAGTGCGATTTGGCTACAGATGAACAGATTTCCGATTTCAGAAAATACGTTGAAGAACAGGGTTACGAATTTTTCCCGATAATGGCACCTATCAATGAGGGCGTTGACAGTCTGCTGAAAAAAATCCTTGAAATGCTCAGCAAGCTTCCGCCTATAACAAAGTACGAAGCCGAACCTGCTCCCATAGTACAGCCCGAAAAAATAGATAAAAGTGCCGTTAAAATCACTAAGAATGACGGGGTTTACTTTGTCGAGGCAAAGTGGCTGTTCAATATTATGAAATCAGTCAACTTTGATGACTATGAATCCCTTCAGTATTTCCAGAGAGTTCTTATAAACGGCGGTGTCATAGACGCTCTCCGTGAGGCAGGCATAAATGAGGGGGATACGGTTTCCATATATGAGCTTGAATTCGATTTCGTTGAATAAAAATACAGACAGCCTTCTTTCTTGTGAAGTGAATTTAAGGCAGTTATCGGTGCTTACGCTTTCCTTTGTCGGCGACAGCGTTTATGATTTGATGGTAAGGGAATTTATAGTCGCTCTTGCAAACCGCCCTGTCGGACAGCTTAACCTCAGAAAAGTAAGCGTTGTAAACTGTAAATTCCAGTCTGAATGTCTTGCTTTGATTGAACCCTTCCTTACAGAAGAAGAAACTGTCATTTACAAAAGAGGAAAAAACGCAAATGTACACTGTATACCTAAAAATGCCGATAAGAACGACTATCACACCGCAACAGGCTTTGAGGCTGTTTTAGGTTATATTTACCTCAAAAAAGATATTTCCAGATTAAGGGAAATCTTTGATATTATAAAGGAAAAAATATACAATGAAGTAAAATAATAAGAGCCTGTCAGGGTATCCTGACAGGCTCGTAAAAATCTTTTTAACATTCCTCCAAAGGCTATGCCTTTTGGAAAACGTAAAATTCTTAAAACTTTTATTTTACTGTAACAGTACAGCTTGCTGTAAGACCGTTATGTGTTGTAACCGTAATAACAGAAGTTCCTGATTTCTGTGCTACAATCTTACCCGTACTGTAAACCCTTACAACATCAGGGTCGCTGCTTGTCCACTTGAAAGAGGTTGCAGAATTTGCGGAAAGAGTTTTAGTGAATGTATAGCTGCTGTTTACGTTAAGTGTCAGTGTTTCCTTGTCAAGCGTAATGCTTTCGGGAGCTTTCTTTACGTTTACCTTGCAGGTTGCGGTAATGCCGTTTTCAGCTTCAGCAGTAATAACTGCTGTACCTGTTTTCTTTGCCGTAACTGCTCCGTTTTCATCTACCGATGCAATACTGTCATCACTTGAACTCCATTTTATGCTCTGAGGAGCGTCTGAGGGGGTAACGGCTGCGTTGAGATTATAAACCTGTCCTACTCCGACATTTACTGCTGTCTTGTTAATCTCTACGTTTTCGGGTGCCTGTTTAACAATAACGGTGCAAAGTGAATCATTGTCAGCATATCCGTCACTGGAAGAAACTAAATTTATGACTGTAAAGCCTGCACTCTTGGCGGTAACATTTCCGTTTTCGTCAACTTCGGCAACGTCGGGGTTGGTGCTTTCCCAGCGGACAATATTTACTTCGGACTCCTGTCCCTTATAAGGTGCGGAGTGATAAGTAAGCTGTAATGTTTCGCCTGTGTTCATCTGAGCTTCCTTAGTGTCAAGCTCCGCATAATTCATATTTCCGAAGTGTATCTCAGCTTTGTTGAAATAGAAGTTTCCTGTTTTTGCAACTTTTACATTGCTGTTCCAGCGTTCAGCAGTTCCTGCATAATAAACATTTTCAATGCTCTTGCAGTTGAAAAATGCAGATGCTTTTACGTTTATACGGTCTGCCCAATGCAGACTTACACTACTGAGTGCGGTACAGTTGCCGAATGCCATTGGATCAATCGTCATAACTTCTTCGACATTTTCGCCTGCTATAATCGTTGCGATTCTGAGATTTTTACAGTTGAAGAAAGCAAATTCGCTTACCTTGACAGTGTCAACACTGGTTATATACGACATATTTTCGCAGCCTGCAAAAGTATAGGGATTGATTTTCTTAACCTTGTACAGCATAGCACCGTTGAGCTGAGAGCAGTTCCTGAATGCTGCTGCACCGACATATTTAAGCACATACATCAGCGGCAGTTCTGTCAAAGAAGTACAGCCCTCAAAAGCACGGCTGCCAATTCTTACAACTAAGTTTCCGCCTGAAATATCCGACAATGCCGTACAATTACGGAATGCTCCTATACCTATTGACATTACGCTGTCGGGAATAACCACACTCTGCATTGTTGTGTTTCCCTTGAAAGCACCCATTCCTATCGCAACAACAGGCTTGCCGTCTATCTGTGCAGGAATTTCAACATCTGTTTCTGTTCCCGAATATCTGAGAATTACTGCGATGTCGTTTACTTCAGCATACGACCAGTCTTTAAACTGCTGTTCGTCCGGTGAGATAACGGGGTCATCAGGAATTTCGGGGTCTTCAGCATCTTCAGAGCCGGTAAAAATCTCCGTAACTGCCTGATAGGGTACGGTTTCCTCCTCAGCCGAAACAGAAACAGCCGCTGCTGTCATAACACTCTGTATCATTATTGCAGATAAAATGAGCGACAGTGCTTTTTTTGATAATTTCATATATATCACCTCATTAAAAAATTTTATATTATTATTCCTTATTCTGAATAACAATACTGATGTTTTTATTATAACATAACCTAAATAAATTTACACTTGTTATAACAGAAAATTTTATATAATTTTTTTATAAATTATTTATAAAAATAATTTATAATTATCTGAATTATAACCTTCAATAATTTTTTATCCATTATTTTTTATTATTATGTAACTATATTTCGCTTTACAAAACAAATCAAACTTGCTATAATCACTATGGAGAAGAACCGAATAAAATTCGGTCTATTCTTTTGCAGTTCTGTTTTACAGACAAAAAATCTAACTGAAATGTTTGCATATGCTGCAGACATATTATATTGGGGGATTTTAAATGAACAAACAACCAATTGACCTCTCCCTTCTTGACGGTGTTCTTGAAGAATATGCGTCAGTAAAGGGAAGCCTGATTACCATTCTGCAGAATACGCAGGACATCTACGGCTATCTGCCCCGTGAGGCTGTCGAGCTTATTTCCGAAAAAACAGGAATAGCTACCTCCGAAATTATGGGCGTTGGTACATTCTACACACAGTTCCGTTTTGAGCCTGTCGGAAAGTATCTTATTATGCTGTGTCAGGGTACTGCCTGTCACGTAAACTCTTCCGAGCTGATTTTACAGACAATCAAGGACGAACTCGGAATTGAGGACGGTCAGACAACTGAGGACGGACTTTTCTCACTGAAATGTGTTGCGTGCTTAGGCTGCTGCTCACTCTCGCCCGTTATGATGATTAACGAGGATACATACGGTGCTCTCACACCCGACAAAACCAAGAAAATCTTAAAGGAATTAAGGGAGGCGGCATTATGAGAATTGTCATAGGTCAGGGCTCCTGCGGTATTGCGGCAGGTGCTGAAAAGGTTCGCAAAGCCCTTCTGAATACAGACATCAACCCTGAGAATATCTCTATAACAGGCTGTATCGGTATGTGCTATCTTGAACCGATTGTCGATATTTACAACGAAGATAAGCTTGTCCGTCTGGTAAAGGTAAGCGAGAACGATGCTCCCGCTATTGCCGAGTATGTAAAGACTGGCGATGTTTCCAAAGTTGAAAAGCTTATTGTTTCGGACGAGGACAACCAGTTCCTTGCAAAACAGACACGTATCGCTCTCAGAAACTGCGGTATAATCAATCCTGAAATAATTGAGGAATATATAGAAAAGGACGGCTACACGGCTCTTAAAAAGGCTGTATGCAGTATGACCCCCGAAGAAGTAATCGAAGTCATCAAGACTTCCGGACTTGCAGGACGAGGCGGTGCAGGCTTCCCGACATGGTTCAAGTGGAATGCCGCACGTCAGAGCAAGGGCGAGGAAAAATACCTTATATGCAACGCTGACGAGGGCGACCCCGGTGCATTTATGGACAGAGCCGTTATCGAATCCGACCCTCACAATCTTATTGAGGGTATGCTTATCGGTGCTTACGCTATCGGAGCAAAACACGCTGTTGTATATGTAAGAGCAGAGTATCCGCTTGCTATCAAGCGTCTTAAGAACGCTCTGGAGCAGGCAAGACAAAAGGGTATCGTAGGAAACAACATATTCGGTACAGACTTTAGCTGTGACTTTATGATAAAGGCCGGTGCAGGTGCATTCGTATGCGGTGAGGAAACTGCTCTTATCGAATCACTTGAAGGTCACAGAGGTATGCCCCGTCTGAAACCTCCTTTCCCTGCTCAGTCAGGCTTCTGGAGAAAGCCTTCAAACATAAACAATGTTGAAACCTTCGCAAACGTTGCATGGATTATCAACAACGGCGGTGAGGCATTTGCCGCTATGGGTACGGAAGGCTCAAAGGGTACAAAGGTATTTGCCGTTACAGGTAAGGTTAAGCGTTCGGGTCTTGTTGAAATCCCTATGGGAAAAACTCTGCGTGACGTTATCTTCGACATCGGCGGCGGTATGAAAACTGACAAGGCTTTCAAGGCTGTTCAGATGGGCGGCCCTTCGGGCGGCTGTATTCCTGCCGATTTGATTGACACCGTAATCGACTATAAGGCACTCGGTGCTACAGGTGCTATTATGGGTTCGGGTGGTATGGTTGTTATGGACGAAAGCACCTGTATGGTAGGTATGGCTAAGTTCTTCCTCGACTTCACCGCTAAGGAAAGCTGCGGAAAGTGCATACACTGCCGTATAGGTACAAAGCGTATGCTCGAAATGCTTGACAGAATAACCAAAGGTCAGGGTAAGGACGGCGATATCGAACTGCTTGAGGAACTCTGCTATTCAATCAAGGACGGTGCTCTCTGCGGTCTTGGTCAGACAGCTCCCAACCCTGTTCTTACTACCATAAAATATTTCCGTGACGAATATGTCGCTCATATCAAAGAGCATAAGTGTCCTGCCGGCGAATGCAGCGACCTTATTGAATATAAAATTGTTGAGGATAAGTGTAAGGGCTGTACGCTTTGTGCAAGGAATTGTCCTGTCGGAGCTATCAGCGGAACTGTTAAAAATCCTCATTCTATTGACACAGACAAATGTATTAAATGCGGCAAATGTTACACTGTATGTAAATTTGGTGCAGTTGTTAAGGAATAAGGAGGGCTGAAAATTATGATTAATCTTACAATTAACGGAAAAGCAATTACAGCTCCCGAAGGCTCAACAATTCTGGAAGCCGCAAGAGCAAACGGTATTGATATTCCTACGCTTTGCTATGACAAGGCTGTTGAAATTTACGGTGCGTGCGGTCTGTGCGTGGTAGAGGCTGAGGGTATTCCCAAGCTGCTGCGTTCCTGTTCTGCAAAATGCACTGAGGGTATGGTTGTAAATACAGAGAGCGAAAGAGTTGTTCAGTCGAGAAAAATCGCTATGGAGCTGCTTATGTCTGCTCACGACGGCGACTGTGTAGCACCCTGTCAGCTCAACTGTCCTGCAAGAACAGACTGTCAGGGCTATGTAGGAATGATTGCCAACGGCGAATATGACAGTGCTTTGAAGATAATAAAGAGCAACATTCCTCTTCCTGCTGCTATAGGCAGAGTATGTCCTCACCCCTGTGAGAAAGCCTGCCGCAGAAAGAATGTTGAAGAACCTATCAATATAGCTCAGCTCAAGGCTTTTGCTGCTGATATGGATTTGAATAAGGACAGCTATGTTCCCGAATGTAAGGAAAGCACAGGCAAAAAGATTGCCGTTATAGGCGGCGGCCCCGCAGGTCTTAGTGCGGCTTACTATCTTACCATTATGGGTCATGAGGTTACAGTCTATGATATGATGGAAAAAATGGGCGGTATGCTCCGCTACGGTATTCCTCAGTACAGACTGCCCAAGGAAATTCTGGATAAGGAAATTGCTATCATTGAAAAAACAGGCGTAAAGCTTGTAAATAACGTAAAGCTCGGCAAGGACTTCACTATCGAAAGTCTGAAAGCTGAAAATGATGCGGTAATCGTTGCCGTAGGTGCTTGGAAATCAAGCTCAATGCGTACTCCCGGAGAAGAGCTTCAGGGTGTATACGGCGGTATTGACTTCCTGAGAGCTGTTATTCAGGGCAACGCTCCCGCAATAGGCGAAAAGGTTGCCGTATGCGGCGGCGGAAATACTGCTATGGACGCTTGCCGTACAGCAGTAAGACTTGGTGCTAAGGAAGTATACGTTGTATACAGAAGAACAAGAAACGAAATGCCTGCCGAAAAAATCGAAATTGATGAGGCTGAGGAAGAGGGCGTAATCTATAAGTTCCTTACAAATCCAATTTCGTTTAACGGCGAGGACGGTAAGGTTAAGTCTATAACATTACAGGTTATGGAGCTTGGCGAGCCTGACGCATCAGGCAGACGCAAGCCTGTTCCCGTTGAGGGCAAGACTGAGGAAATCGCTGTTGACAGCGTTATACTTGCTATCGGTCAGAAGCTTGTTCAGGGCGATGTATCGGAGCTTACACTCAACAACAGAGGAAACATCGAGGCTGACCCTGATTTCTTCACAACAAATATAGAGGGCGTATTTGCTATAGGCGATGCAACAAACAAGGGAGCTTCCATAGCTGTAGAGGCTATCGGCGAGGCTGACCGCTGTGCAAGAGCTGTAGATGCTTATCTCAATGGTCAGGCTTTTGATACAAGAGTACCCTATATTTCAAAGCGTGATGAGGCTACTATAGATTATTCTGACCGTACAAAGCAGAGCAGACTTACTCCGAAAGTACTTGCTCCCGAGGTAAGAAACAAGAGCTTTGCTGAGGTAAGCTTAGGCTTTACTGAAGAAGAGGCTAAGGCAGAAGCTAACCGCTGCTTAGAGTGTGGTTGTCGTGAGTATTACAAGTGTAAGCTTCTGAACGTAGCTCAGAGATATGATATTAAACCCGAACGCTGGGCTGGTGAAATGCCTCAGAAGTATACCCGTGATGAGAATGCTTTCATTGAGCGTAATACTTCAAAGTGTATTCTCTGCGGACTTTGCGTAAGAAGCTGCCGTGAGGTTATGGATATTCATGCGTTTGGTCTTATGGGTCGTGGATTTACCACAGAG
>ONBJ01000097.1 GCA_900316025.1 uncultured Eubacteriales bacterium | reverse complement strand
TACTGTCTTCACTTAACATTTTCTACACCTCTTCTTTATTATCTTCCTCCATTATATCACTTTTTATTGCGTTGTGCTATTTTATTGCATTGCTATAAGCATAAATTCAGGTCTGAAAACCTGTTTATGGAGGTTATATCTTAAAATGAATACTCAAAATATAAATATTATGCTCGTTCCACTTGAAACAGATGACAGGGAACAATTTATTACCGATAATCAGAGAGCTTTCAATTACGGTGCTTTGGAAGAATTTGGTATGCGTGACAGCCATTTTGAAGATGACGGAGAAATAATTTCCCGCAAAACCATAGAAAACTCTGTCGATAGCGGAGAAGCATACCGTATCGTGCTGGATAATAAGAAAGCAGGAGGAGTTGTAATCCAAGTCAACGGTGATTGCGGAAATCTGGAGCTTCTGTTTGTTTCACCCGATTTTCACAGCAAGGGTATAGGCTATGCTGCATGGTGCGAGGTTGAAAAGCTTCACCCCGAGGTTAAAGTCTGGGAAACCATTACTCCGTATTTTGAAAAACGCAATATTCATTTTTATGTAAACAGATGCGGATTTCATATTGTCGAATTTTTTAACGGACACCATACAGATTCATCATCTCCTGAGGATGATTCAGCGGAAATGTTCCGCTTTGAGAAGATAATAAAATAATCTGCCCCGATTATACATATCAGTTGAGGTAAAATATGAAAACAAAATTATTTTTTCAGGCTTTTGTCAAATTCTTTGCAGGACTTATTATAATATCCGCACTGCTTTTCATATCCGCAGGAACACTTGCTTATTGGCAGGCATGGCTTTTTATTGCAATACTTTTTATTCCTATGTTCGTGGCAGGTATTGTTATGATGATTAAAAATCCCTCTCTTCTCAGAAAAAGACTGAACGCAAAGGAAGAACAGTCCGAACAGAAAACAGTCATAGCATTAAGCGGAATTATGTTTCTTGCTGCGTTTATAACATCAGGACTGAACTTCCGCTTCGGCTGGATAGTACTTCCTGACTTTGTAACATATATATCTGCCGCTGTCTTTCTGATTGCCTATGTACTTTATGCAGAGGTTATGCGTGAAAATGAGTACCTATCACGTACAATAGAGGTACAGGAAAATCACAAAGTCGTAGATACGGGACTTTACGGCATTGTAAGACACCCTATGTATTTTACTACCGTACTGCTGTTTCTTTCTATGCCGCTTGTTCTCGGGTCTGTAATTTCTTTTGCGGTAATGCTTTTTTACTTTCCTATCATTGTAATTGAAAAATCACCCTGCGTCAGGGGTTGCTCATGACGCTGCGTCACATGCTACACTTGACGCGAAGGAGGTGAAAAGCTATGTCTGAATATACAACGGGAGAAATCGCAAGGCTTTGCGGAATTACCGTAAGAACGGTACAGTATTATGACACAAGAGGTATTCTCATTCCCGACAAATTGTCTGAGGGCGGACGGCGGCTCTATTCTGAAAATAATCTCAGAACAATGAAAATCATATGCTTTCTCAGAGAACTCGGACTGCCTATATCGTCAATTTCTCAGATACTCTCCGAAAAAAATTCTGACGAGGTAATATATCTTCTGCTTGAACAGCAGGGAAAAGCTCTCAGGGAAGAAATAGAAGAAAATACCGCTAAACTGCATAAGCTGGAAAAATTGAAAAACGGTCTTAAAAGTCTTGATACGGTTTCTGTCGAATCCATCGGTGATATAGCATATACAATGTCAAACAAGAAAAAATTAAGAAAAATTCATCTTACTATTCTTTTTACGGGACTTCCCGTAAGTATTTTACAATGGGTATCCATTGTATTGTGGATTACAAGCGGTTTTTGGTGGCTTTTTGTGATATGGGCTGTAATTGCCTTGATTTATGGTATTGCTATGTCAAAATATTATTTTGACAATGTTGCCTATCTTTGTCCGAACTGTCACACAATATTCAAGCCTTTATTCAAAGAAGCATTTTTTGCAAGACATACACCTTCAACACGCAAGCTTAC
>ONBJ01000098.1 GCA_900316025.1 uncultured Eubacteriales bacterium | reverse complement strand
GAAATCTCTGTAATAAATCTTTTACTGTTTCGATAATATTCATAAAAAATCACCTGTTCAGAAATCGTCTTGCACCTTGCAGAATAGCGTCTTTTTTATCGGCTTTCATACGCTCAAACCACATCTTTCCTGCCAAAGGGTGACGGCTTGTATCATACTGCAAGGGATTATTTGTAATCACCTTGCTTTCGCCGTTTCTCGCCCAAGCTGAGCCTGTAATACGGCTTACCATAACATTTCCGTAATACTGAAATCTTGCATACGGTGCAACCTGCTTTATTTCGCCGCTTCCTATGACTGTTCCGAGCGTAGCAGACTTATAAAGAATACCGTTTCGCATAGGTGTGTAGGGTGTCATAAAACGAATAACTGTACTGTCAATATAGCCTTGAACATCATTGAAATTTTTGTTCGCACGGGTCGAAAATCCGGGATTCCACTGTAATTCCATTGAAATTGTCCCGTCACGATGATGAACATTTACTATACGTCCTCGTGGAGTTTCAACATAAACTCTTCTCTGATTTGCCACGTTATCACCTCGCTATGAGCTTGATATGGTCAAGCTGTGAACCGACACTGTAATTTTTATCTTCATAAGTGTGAACGGTTACTTTGTCGGGATAAAGACTGTTGAATACTTTCAGACTGTCGGATACGGTTTTCGGAGAAGTGTTGTCGAATGCAAAATCAATATTTCCCTTTACTGCCATATCCATACTTTCTGTACACTTCGGAAAGACCGCAATTTCTCTCTGCACATAGATGTTGACATCATCAGATATAAGCACACCTTGTTTTCCGATTTTGTGTCAGTTTATTGAAGTGGTAAAGGGTACAATCCGTATTTGTAAGCATTAATAAACACCTCTGTAGAGCAGACCTGTTCCCGAAAGCCAGCGGTAAATGATTTGTCTGATTTCGTCCGACTGACTTTTATGGAGATTTTCAGAACTTTCGTAATTGACGGATAAATCGCCTATGTGTTGAGAGGTCATTCCTGTGGTGTTGCCGTTCAGAAGTTTTTCATAACGGAAAAGCGTTTCGGCAAGTTCACAACAACACATTCTGACGCATTCGGGGATATTGTTTTCGCCAATATTGTTGCCTGTAAAGGTTCTGACAACGGTGCTTGCTTTTCGGGAATAAAAATCAAAGGCGGTATTGATAACCGCCTCTTTGCCGCAAAGATAACTTTCTGTATAGAAATTTTCGTCAGCGTAATTCATCAGTACCGCCCCTTGTATTTAAGAATTTGCAGTAAGTACGATATTTTTTGTTACTGCTGAGCTTGCCACCGTTACGCTGTCGGTAACAGCTTTGAAGCCGCTTGCAGTAACCTTGACATCATAGCTTCCGCTTCTCAGATTGAACACAGCCTGACCGCTTACATTTGTCTTGAGCATAGCACCCGATACATTCACTGTAGCAGGTTCAAGATACGCAAAAGGACAGGAGGTTCTGTCAGTGTCGAGCATAGAAACAGGATTAGGCATCGCCCAGCCCATACGGAATACAATACGCAAAGCAACCATATCCTGCTGTCCAAGGTTGTATTCAATCGCTTTTGTCGCAGGGTTCTGGATAACACCCTCACTAAGAATTTTGACGGTAATATCCTGACGGATAGAGTAGACCGCCTGCGAAAAATCGCCGACAATAAGCTGTGCCACACTGTTATCAAAAGCACCGTTCTTAGGGAAATACATAGGATTTCCGTCAAGTGCATACTGAGTTGTTCCCTGCATATTCTGAGAAAAAATAGGAGCACCGTCCGTAGTTCTCAGACCTCTGAGCTTTGCTTTCATATTCAAAGAGGAGATAACTCCCGTTACAGGATAGCCGAACTCCTCAACTTTGTTGAATACACCGCCCTCACCAAGAATAAGGTCGTACATATCCTTATTCTGTACAACGGCAACATTGTTTCCAGCCTGCCTTGCTCTTGTTATGATGTCTGTCTGCCACTGAGGAGGTCTGCCGTTACCGAAAATAACAGCCTCGTCAATCTTCTTTGCGATAGCAGCTGTTACCTGCGGTGTAACCTCTCCCATAATGTCAAATTCAGCGTCACTGAGTACCGCTTCGGGAATGGGTACAATAACGGCAAGCTCGCCTGCGGTCATATATACGTTATCCCAAGCCTGATTGGAAGTCTGCTTGTAACCTGTGTCACCGTCAACCCAGTAAGCCATAGGGAGTACGTCAAGTACCCTCATTCTTGTTTTATTT